>CAXTXZ010000006.1:0-11042 GCA_964248015.1 uncultured Rhodopila sp.
GGCGCGCCATTGCGACGCCAGCAGGTTGGCGTTTTCCGGCGCCACGGTTGTGTCGGCCTGGCCGTGCCAGATCGACAGCCGCGGCCACGGCCCGGCATACCCACGCGGCCCCGCCATCCGCACCTGCTCGGCCCATTGCCGCGGGCTTTGCTTGGGACCGGCCGAGGCCATCCGCAGGATCGCCTGCATGCCGGACCGCGCCGAACCGACGGGCAGCCCGGCGACTGACGCGCCCGCCGCGAACAGATCGGGGTAAGCCGCCAGCATCGCCGTCGCCATGGCCCCACCCGCCGAAAGGCCGACAATGAACACCCGCCTGGGATCGCTGCCGAAGCGGCTGACCGCCGCCCGCGTCATGGCGGCGATCGAGCCGGCCTCCCCCTGGCCGCGCGCCGTGTCCGAGGGCTGGAACCACTGGAAGCATCGGCGCGCGTTGTTGGCGTCGGACTGCTCGGGCAGGATCAGGGGGAAGCGCAGGCGGTCCGCCACGTCGATCCAGCCGGAATCAAGGGCGAAGCGCGCGGCACCCTGCCCGCACCCGTGCAGCAGCACCACCAGCGGGCGGTCGGCGAGGCGGGGCGGCAAGTGGGCCAGCATCCGCAGCCGGCCCGGATTGTCGCCAAAGCCGTCGAACGCGACGAAGCGGCTGGCCTCCGGCGCCAAGGGCGGCTGCGCCAAGGGCCTCGCCAGCGAATCGACAAGCTTCGCGACGGTTTTCACGCCGCGCCCGAGCGTGCGGAGCTTGCTGGACCATTTCATGCCGCGGTGCGCCCCCAGGACTGGTTTGACGAATATGCTGCACTGCAACATAAGATCAAGCGCAGGCTGTTCCCAAAGGGGTTAACCGGTTAAGGATCTGTCCTACATTGGCATGACAAAATCGAGCCATCCGAGTCGCCAGACATGTTGCACCTTTCCAAGCTCGCCGTTGGCGTGCGCGACGTCGAACACCTCCGCGCCTTGCAGGCCGTGCGCCAGCGGGAAAGCCCGCCGCTGCGCCACCGCACCCGCAGCACGCCAAGGCGCCGGACCGAGGTGCTGGACGGCGGCTCGATGTACTGGGTGATCAACGGCTCCTTGCTGGCGCGCCAGCGGATTCTCGACATCATCGACGATGAGCGCGACGACCGTACGCCCTGCACGGGGCTGGTCCTGGACCCGGCCATCGTGCCGCTGGTCGGCCGTCCAACCCGCCCGTTCCAGGGATGGCGCTACCTCCATCCGGACAATGCGCCGCACGACCTGGCGGCGATGGGCGCGATCCTGGGGCTGGATGTCCTGCCGGCCGCCATGCGGCGGGATCTCCAGGCGCTGTGCCTGCTTTGAACGCCCGCGTGTCCGCGAGAGACTGAGGGAAATGACCAGGGTCCATGTGATCGGGGCAGGGCTGGCGGGCCTTTCCGCCGCCCTGTCGCTGTCCGCCGCCGGGCGGGCGGTCACCGTGCATGAAGCGGGGCAGGCGGCGGGCGGACGGTGCCGGTCGTACTTTGACAAGGAACTCGGCCTGCGCATCGACAACGGCAATCACCTGCTGTTGTCCGGCAACCGCGACGCCCTCCGCTACATCGCCGAGACCGGCGCGAAGGATCGCTTCAAGGTGCTCGCGCCCGCGCTGTTTCCGTTCGTGGACCTGGCGACGGGGGAGCGGTGGGTGGTCCAGCCGAACCAGGGGCGTTTCCCCTGGTGGGTGTTCAGCAAGGCGCGGCGGGTGCCGGGCACGCGCCTCGGGGACTACTGGGACATGGCCCGGATCACCCGCATCCGCGACGACACGCCGGTTGCCGAGAGCCTGCGGCGCGGCCAGCTTTACACGCGCCTGCTGGAGCCGCTTGCCGTCGCCGCCCTGAACACCCCGCCCCAGGCCGGTCTTGCCCGCCTGATGGCCGCCGTGATGCGCGAAACACTGTTGCAAGGTGGCAACGCCTGCTCGCCAATGTTGCCAAGGGAAGGGCTGTCGGAGGCGCTTGTGGACCCCGCTGTCGCCACCTTGCGCGGCCGTGGGACGGAGGTTCGCCTGGGCAGCCGCATCAACGCCCTGGTGATCGAGGGCGCCCGGATCGCCGCGCTGCGTGGACCGGACGGGACCATTCCAGTCGATCCGGGCGACGCGGTGGTGCTCGCCGCGCCGCCCTGGGCCGCGGCCAGCCTGCTCTCCGGCTTGGTGGCGCCGGAAGCGTTCGAAGCCATCCTGAACATTCATTACCGTCATGCCGCTGATCCGCATGGACCGCTGGCCAATGTTGATTTCATTGGACTAATTCATGGCACGGCGGAGTGGCTGTTCATCAAGCCGGGGCATGTGTCGGTCACCATCAGCGCGGCCAACGGCCGGGTTGACGACAGCGCGCACGCCATCGCAACGGCCGTGTGGCCCGACGTGGCGGATGCGCTGGGTTTGGACGCAAGCCTGAAAGCCGCCATGCCGCCGTGCCGCGTCGTCAAGGAAAAGCGCGCGACTTTCGCCGCCACCGCTGAGCAGGACCGGCGCCGGCCAGGGGCGCGCACGGCCCTGGCCGCCAACCTGGCCCTGGCCGGCGACTGGACGGACACCGGCTTGCCCGCCACGATCGAGGGGGCGATAAGGTCAGGCCGCGTTGCAGCGGATGTCGTTCTTTCGCTTTGATCAAGGACATGATGGCTTTCGACGCGATGACCGCGCCGCCGGCGGACACTACGGCGACCATGCCGCTTCCCGGCGGAGCGGTGCCTGTGTCGCGTGCCGGCCGTTCCGAGGCCCCTTCGCCCCTCAGTGGCCCGGAACAGCCGCCGCTGGTGAGCGACACTGCATTGCTCCACTCCATCGCCCGCGCGGCGGATGTGCTGCGCCGCCACCAGAAGCCCGACGGCCACTTTATCTTCGAGCTGGAGGCCGACGCCACCATCCCGGCCGAATACGTGCTGCTGGAGCATTTCCTCGACCGCATCGACCCGGCGCTGGAGCAGCGGATCGGCGCCTACCTGCGCGGCATCCAGGGCGAGCATGGCGGATGGCCGCTGTTCCATGACGGGGCGTTCAACCTGTCGGCGAGCGTCAAGGCCTACTTCGCGTTGAAGGCGATCGGCGACTCCCCCGACGCGCCGCACATGCGGCGGGCGCGGCAGGCGATCGTGGCGGCGGGCGGCGCGGAGAGGACGAATGTCTTTACGCGGGTCCAGCTCGCGCTGTTCGGCCAGATGCCGTGGCGCGCCGTGCCGGTCATGCCGGTGGAGATCATGCGCCTGCCGCTCTGGTTCCCGTTCCACCTGTCGAAAGTGTCGTACTGGTCGCGAACCGTGCTGGTGCCCCTGCTCGTGCTGATGGCGCTGCGGCCCACCGCGCGCAACCCGCGCGGCATCCGCATAGACGAGTTGTTCCACGCGCCGGCGGATCAGGTGCGCGACTACATACGCGGCCCCTACCGCTCGGCCTGGGGCCGGTTCTTCAAGCACGTGGACAAGGTGCTGCGGTGGGTCGAACCCTATGCGCCCCAGCGCAGCCGCCAGCGCGCGATCGACCAGGCCGTTGCCTTCGTGGCCGAGCGGCTGAACGGCGAGGACGGGCTGGGCGCGATCTATCCGGCCATGGCCAACAGCGTGATGATGTTCGACGCCCTTGGCTACCCGGCCGATCACCCGCACGCCGCCATTGCCTGGCAGTCCGTCCGCAAGCTGCTGGTGGTCCAGCCAGACAGCGCCTATTGCCAACCCTGCCTGTCGCCGGTCTGGGACACCAGCCTGGCCGGGCACGCCCTGGCCGAGGCGGGCCTGCCGACCGATGCCCTGTGTGAGTGGCTGCGCCCGCTACAAATCACCGATGTCGTCGGCGATTGGGCGGTGCGCCGTCCCACGCTGCCGCCAGGCGGCTGGGCCTTCCAGTACGACAACCCGCATTACCCCGATGTGGACGACACGGCGGTGGTCGGCCTGCTGCTGCACCGCAACGGCAATCCCGCCCATGCGCAAGCGATTGAGCGGGCGCGCGACTGGGTGATCGGCATGCAGTCCTCGGACGGCGCCTGGGGCGCGTTCGAGCCGGAGAATACCCACCATTACCTGAACCACATCCCGTTCGCCGACCATGGCGCGTTGCTCGACCCGCCCACCGCCGACGTCAGCGCGCGCTGCGTGTCGTTCCTGGCGCAGCTTGGCATGGCGGCGGACCACCCGGTCATGGCCCGCGCGCTGGCCTACCTGCGGCGGGAGCAGGAGGCCGATGGCAGTTGGTTCGGCCGCTGGGGCACCAACTACATCTATGGCACCTGGTCGGTGCTGTGCGCGTTGAACGCCGCCGGGGCGCCGCATGACGATCCGGCGATGCGGCGGGCGGTGGCGTGGCTCGCCTCGGTGCAGCGCGACGACGGCGGCTGGGGCGAGGACGAGGAAAGCTACGGCGACGCGCCGCCCGGCCGCCACAAGGAAAGCACCGCCAGCCAAACCGCCTGGGCAGTTCTCGGCCTGATGGCGGCGGGCGCGGTGGATCACGCCGCCACGGCGCGTGGCATCGCTTGGCTGACCCTGACGCAGCAGCCGGACGGCGGATGGCAGGAACTGCCCTACACGGCGGTGGGTTTCCCCCGCGTGTTCTACCTGCGCTACCACGGCTACAAGCTGTACTTCCCGCTTCTGGCCCTCGCGCGCTACCGCAACCTGCGGCGGGGCAACACAAGGCGGGTCGAGGTCGGTTTCTGACCGCATCGCCCGGCTTCGTGGTCGGCTTGGCGGCCGAGGCGCGGATCGCCGCCCGATGGGGCTGGCCGGTCCGCGCGGGCGGCGGGACTCCCGTGGGCGCCGCCGCCGCCGCCATGGGCTTGGTTGCCGGCGGCGCGACCGGATTGGTCAGTTTCGGGCTGGCCGGCGGCCTTGCTCCGATGCTGCGGCCCGGCGCTGTCGTCGTGCCCCATGCCATTCTCAGCAACGGCGAAAGCTTCGCGGCGGACCCGGCCCTGGCGGCCTGGTTCGGCGGCTTGACGGATCATGCGCTGCTGGCCGGATCAACGGTCGCTGCCTCGGCGGCTGGCAAACGCGCCCTTTTCACGGCCACGGGCGCCTGCGCGATCGACCTGGAAAGCGGCGGCGTCGCCAAGGCCGCCAGACGGTGCGGCGTGCCATTCGCCGTTGTCCGCGCCATCTGCGACCCCGCTGAGCGGGACTTGCCGCCGGCGGCGCTGGTTGCGCTGGACGCGGCGGGCGTCATCGGGATCAGCCGGGTCCTGCGTTCCGTGCTGGCGCATCCGGGCCAGATCCCGGATCTCCTGGCGGTCGCGCGGGACGCGGCGCTGGCGCGGCGGTCACTGATGGCCCTGCGCCACGACAGCCGGTCCCTGGACGCGCCCGGCCCCGGTCAAGCCGCCGTCAGCAGGTCCAGCCGGTAGCCGTCATGCCGCTCGGTGCGCTCGACCCGCAGCATGGCCCGCGTCGCGGCAATGAAATGGCCGGCGGCTTCCTCGCCGGTGCAGGGGTCATCGGACTGGCCGAGCCAGTTGACCAGGACAACGGTTCCGCCGGGGGAAAGCGTCGCGGCGACGCGGCGCGCGGAAGCCTCGATGTCGGTTGGCGTCAGGAAGTAGAGCACCTCCGAGAAAAGCATCAGGTCGAAGCGCCCGTCCGGCCATTGCCCGGGAACTTGCATCTGCTGGAACCGCACGCCCGGCAAACCGGCGCAGCGCGCGCGGGCGGCTTGCAACGGCTTCTCGACAAGGTCGATGCCGAGCAGCGTGTCGCAACGCTCAGCGAGCCTTCGCGTCAGGAAACCAATGGAGCAGCCGATCTCCAGTCCCGAGGCGAAGCGGCGGTCGCCCAGGGTTTCAATGGTCCGGTCATACTTGCCTTGCTCATAGGGACTGCTGCCGAACCCCCAGGGGTCCGGGCTGATGTCATAAAGACGCGCGAAATGTTCAGGGGAACGGGAGGCTGTCATGGCTCGATAAAGGTTTCCCAGGGGACGTCGAAAACGGACAGCAGCGCGGGCGGCAGGCGGAACCCGGTCGGATCGTCGGTGATCAGATCGCCATACTGCGACTGATGCGCCTGGATGGCGCGGCGCTTCATCGGCGCGTAAGGCGTGATGTCGAAGCGCCAGCCATGCGCCGGCGGCGCGGGAACAGGCGCATCCGGCGGCAGCGTCCAGCCCCAGACCGGGTAAGCGACGTGCCGGATGCCGGCAGCCGAGGCGACCGACGCCGCGACCAGCGACGCGGCTTCATGATCGCAGTGCGGATCATGCCGCCAGGGCGCCAGGATCGCCGTCGCGTCGCCGACCAGGGCAAGCAGCCTTGCCGCCACCGCGTCAAACGCCGGTCCATGGCACGGCGCGGCGGTATCGCGCTGCCCGAGGAACACGGCGCGGTCCGGCGGCATGCCAAGGCAGGCAAGCGCCGCCCGAGCCTCCCGCATTCGCACATCCCGCAGCCGCTCGGGGGGATAGGCGCGCGAATGTGGATGCGAGCCGGCGCCGTCGGTCAGGAACGCGACCAGCGGCTTCCGTCCGGCGGCGCAGCAGGCGGCGATCAGGCCGCCGCAGCCCAGGCTTTCATCGTCCGCGTGCGGCGCCAGGATCAGGCAGGAACCAGGGCCGATGATGTCAGGAAGGCCGCCCAACGGCAGGACGCGCCACGCGGCATGGAAATCCCCGGCCGGCGTCACGTGCTCGCCATGGGATGATCGGAGAACCAGGCAGCAGCCTCGGTCAGCACCTCGTCCGGCGCGGGCTGGCGCAGATAGGTAGACAGGTCGCGGCACACCAGCTCGATCGGGTTGCCTTGGCGGAACGTTGACAAACCCAGCGAGCGCTGGACCAGCCGCATGGCGTCCAGGCAGGCGGCCTCCACGGCGATGCGCGCAAGCCCGACCGTCGCGATGCGGTACCCTGCGTCGGCGTTGGTGTCCTCGGCGATGCGCGCGGCGGCGTTGACCCAGTGCCGGCTGGATTCGCGGCCGATCAACGCCTGGCCCAAGCGGGCCTGCGCATGCGGAGACTGGAGGCGGCCCGTCTTCGCAAGCTGGGCGATGGCGTGGTCCAGAAGCGCGATCAGGCCGCCAAGCGCGACCGCCGAGCCACGCCACGCGCCGATGGAAAACACCGGCTCCCGCAGGTAGTCGCCGGGCTGGCCCAGGATGGCGTCGGCGGACAGCACGCAGCCGGTGAAATCGACCGCGCCGGTGACGGCGGAGCGCATGCCCTGAAGCGGCGAGGGCAGGGGCGTCACCCTCGCCTCGCCGTTGAGCCGCAGGGCCAGCATCCTGACATCGCCCTCGGGATCGGTCGCGGTGACGACAGCCGCGTCGGCGTGTCCCGCGCCGGAGCAGAACTGCTTGCCGCCCTCCAGCGCGATGCCATTCCCGGTTTGGCGCATCCTCAGCCCACCATCGGGGGGATCGGTGACCCACAGCGCATGCAGAAGGCCATCCTCCCGCGCGTCCCGCTGCTGCGCCGGCGAGCCGTAGCAGGCGATCAGGTGAAGGGCGTTGACATGCGCCTCGATGATGCGTCCGACCGACAGGTTGCCCTGTCCCGCCTGGATCAGCATCTCGGCGCTCCGGTCGGGCGGCAGGGGCGCCAGGACGCCCTGGCGGCGCAACCAGGCGATCTCCTCGCCGGGGAACTCCGCCTCCCTGTCGAGCATCCCGGCGCGGCTTTGCATCCAGGGAATCAGGTCGGCGATCATGCTCAGTCGGCCGCCAGCAGGTCGAGCGCGGAAACCCGCCGCAGCAGGCTGCCCGCGCTGGCGATTTCCGCCGCCAACTCCGTGAAGCGAACGCGCCGCCGCCACAGCGTGGGGCTGGCGGTTTCCAACGCGGCCCACGCGGCGCCGAAATAAGGATGGGCCAAGGCCTCCGCCACGACAGCGGCGTGAAGCGCCAGGTCGCGGCGCAAGGCGGGATGAGCCAGGCCCCGCGACCAGGCTCGGCGCGCGCGGTGACGCAGGTTGTAGCGCCGGAACGCATCCACCGCGGGTTCCGCCTGATCGTCAGTGAATTCGTCCTGCTGGATCATGCGGCGGCGGATCGCATCCGCCATGCCGCCATCCGCCCGGCCGTGGACGCGGCCGGACACCGTGACCGTGATCGAGGGATGGTGCCGGACCTTGGCGTCAACCAGCCAAAGCGCGCGGACGAACGCCCGGTCCTCGGAGGACCGGATCGCCGGAATCCCCCCGACACGATGAAAAGCGGAAACCGTGACGGCGATGCTCGCGCCCGATGCCTCTGTGTGCCGGGGCAGCGGATCGTTGGGTTCCGGATCAAGCATCCAGGCCATCTCGTCCAGCAGGCCGATCAGGCGCTGTTCCCGCGCGTCGTCGTCATGCAGGTGCGGGGGGATCGCCGCCGCGTCGCGCGGGTTCAGCAAGGCGCGGCCACACACCACGTCCGCGCCTTGCGCCAAGGCTGCGAGGTTGCGCGCGACCCAATCCGGCGGGACGACGCTGTCGGCGTCCGTGGTCAGCAGGATGCCATCCGGGCCGGCCTGCTCCGCCCCCAGGGCCATGGCGAGCCGGCGGGCATGGCCCGCGCTGGCCTCCTCGGGCGGCAAGGTGCAGGCAATGATGTGCAGGCGGAATCGAAGTGTCGGCTCCAAGGCGCGGGCAACCGACTCTGTTCCATCCGAAACGTCGTTCAGAAGCAGGACAACGGCATCAGGCATGCGCCCCTGTTCGTTCAATGCGACCAGGCATGCGCCAATGAAGTCGGCTTCATCCTTCGCCGGGATGGCGACGACAACGCTGCCAGCCCCTTTGTGATTGACAGTGCGTGATGCCGGTCCAGGGGCAAACCTAGCCATGGTATATGCGTCTCTGAACCGTTAGGCCTCTCATATTTGGCTCGCTTCCAAACTATGCGACAGATTTCACGGAAGTGTTATTGCTCGCGCCGCGAGGAAGGTGCCAAATTTGCGCAAGCATGATTCAGCACCTGGAGACCGACGTCGCCATCGTCGGAGCCGGCCCAGTCGGGCTGTTCGCCGTTTTCGAGCTGGGCATGCTGAAGCTGTCCAGCGTGCTGATCGACACGCTGGCCGAAACCGGCGGCCAGTGCGCCGCGCTCTACCCGGAAAAGCCGATCTACGACATCCCGGCCCATCCGGCGATCGAGGCCGGTGCCTTGATCACTCGCCTGGAACAGCAGATCGCCCCCTTCGCCGCCCCCCGCCTGCTCGGCCGGCAGGTGAATGGACTGGCCGGCGCGCCCGGCGCGTTCACCTTGACTACGGATGTGGGCGACACGGTGCGGGCCAAGGCGGTCATCGTCGCCGCTGGCGCCGGCGCGTTCGGCCCAAACCGGCCGCCGCTCGACGGCCTGCCGGCCTACGAGGCGACCGGAGCGGTGCAGTACTATGTCCGCCGGCGCGAGGACCTGCGCGGCAAGCGCGTGGTGATCGCGGGCGGCGGCGACTCGGCGGTCGATTGGGCGCTGGCGCTGAGGGACATCGCCCGCGTCTCGGTCGTTCACCGGCGGCCGAAGTTCCGCGCCGCGCCGGACACAGCGGCGCAACTGGACGCGGCGGCGCGGGCCGGCGAGATCGAGATGGTGATCCCCTATCAGCTACACGCCCTTATCGGCAGCCAGGGCGTCCTGTCCGCCGTCGAGGTCGCGACGCTGGAGGGCGCCACGAAACAACTGCCGGCGGATGTCCTGCTGCCGTTCTTCGGCCTGTCGATGGACCTGGGGCCGATCGCCGCCTGGGGCCTGCAAAGCCGGATGAACCATGTCGCCGTCGATCCCGCCACCTGCCAGAGCAGCCTGCCCGGCGTGTTCGCCATCGGCGACGTGGCGACCTATCCCGGCAAGCTGAAACTGATCCTGCAAGGCTTCAGCGAGGCGGCAATGGCCGCGCATGCGATATTTCCCCTGGTCCGGCCAGACCAGGCGTTGCACTTCGAGTACTCCACAAGCAAGGGGTTGCCGTCCTGAAGCAGACCCGCGGAGGGTTGGAAGCGCGACCCTGCCCGGAACGCAATGAGCCATGGCGCATTGCAGCCGGCGGTCAGCAGTCGCCTTTTTCCGCTGATTGTTGGGACATACGTCACTTCCCGGCTAAGCCCTGCGCCGTTATAAGGCAACATGGACGACAAACTCGACAGCATCTTTGCGGCCCTGGAAAGTGTGCAACTCAGCCAGACCGGCTTACACCATGACATGGGCCGTCTGCGCGAGCATGTGTCGGCGGAAATTGACAAAGCCCGCACCGATTTGCAGGCAGACCTCCTTGCGACCCGCACCGATTTGCAGGCAGACCTCATCGCAATCCGCACACAGATCATGGAGAGGCTGGACCGCCAGCAGGCCAAGCTTGAGTCGATGTTCAACGACATCGCTGTAAACTGGCACAACAGCGAGCGCGTCGAACGCAAGGTGGACTCCGACCGCGACGAAATCCGCTCCTTGGCAAAGATGGTCAGTGAGCTCACTCGCATGGTGCGGGCTTTTGAAAGCCGTCTTTCCATCGTTGAGGAAAAGCCCTAAGGCGGATTGCCCGGAGGGCCGGAAACCCTATAGCCCGTCAAGCCGCCGCGATCTCCAGCCGGTTCGACGCGCGGGACCGCCCGATCAGCGGCAGCAGGCTGGCCAGGTCCGGCCCGCTGTCTTCCCCCGTCAGCGCCAGGCGCAGCGGCTCCAGCAAGGCTGCCTCGCTCCGGCTCGTGGCATCCCGTAAAGCCGTGATCCAGGTTGACCAGGCCGCCGCGTCCCACGGCTCGGGCGGCAGAAGCGAGCTGGCCAGCAGCAGCAGGTCATGCTCGCCCTCGATGACGGGCGGCACGATTGATCCCGCCACCACGTCCCACCAGCCGCGCGCCTCCCTCAAAAGGTCCAGGCTGCCGCGCACCGCGAGCCAAAAGGCTTCCGTGGCGCCGTCGGGCAGCCGGTCGGCCACGGCCGCGAAAGGCAGGCCGCCCAGCACCCGCCGGTTGGCCGCGAGCAGCGCCGCCGCGTCGAAACGCACGCCCGCCATGTCCCGCAGCCTGAACGTCGCGGCGGCTTGGTCCAGCGGCCATGAGTCGCCATCAGGGCTGCCCGCCAGGCAGGCGACGATCGCCCGCGGTTCGATGCCGTCATTGCGCAGGCCG
>CAXTXZ010000006.1:11052-22832 GCA_964248015.1 uncultured Rhodopila sp.
ACTCTATCTGCACGGCGGTGTTGCCGGCGTTGTCCTCGCCGCGGATGACATGGCTCGTGCGGTTCTCGATGTCATCGACCACGCTCGCCAGCAGGGGCGACGGGGCGCCGTCGGCCAGCGCCAATACCGGATCGGACACGGCGGACAGCGCCGCCTTCCTCGGTCCCTGGATCATGTCGTGCCATTCCAGCGTGCGGCCCGAAAGCCTGAACCGCCAGTGCGGGCGCTTGCCGCCGGCCAGCGCGTCCTGGCGCTGCTTGTCCGTCAGCTTGAGCATGGCGCGGTCGTAAGCCGGCGGCTGCCCGCGTTTGCGGCGGAACTCCTGTTTCGCCTTCAGCTCTTCCTCGGATTCGAAGCACGGATACAGGAAACCGTCGCGCCGCAGGCGTTCGATCGCGTCCTGGTACAGCGGCAGGCGCTCCGACTGGCGGATGATGCCGTGCCATGCGATGCCGAGCCAGCGCAGGTCGTGAATGATCTGGTCGGCATGATCCGCGCCGGCGTGCCGGGCATCCAGGTCATCGATGCGCAGCAACAGGTGGCCGCCGCCCTTGCGCGCGAACAGGTCG
The DNA here is from genome assembly GCA_964248015.1 of uncultured Rhodopila sp. Taxonomy (GTDB): domain Bacteria; phylum Pseudomonadota; class Alphaproteobacteria; order Acetobacterales; family Acetobacteraceae; genus Rhodopila. Next base: position 11,622 of record CAXTXZ010000006.1, read on the forward strand.
TTCGCCAGCGCGACGCGGGCGCCGCTGACAAACAGGTTCCCGCTCGGGTTGGGTGCGAATCGGACTCGTGTCACGCGTCATCCTAAAGATACAAATGATACGACATCCCCAAGGACGCGGATCACTCGTCATCTTCCTCCAGGTCGAGATCGTCCCGCCGGGGATCGAGCGAGCGCCAGTCACGATCCTCCGCGCTGGCGCGGGCATCGACAAAATCGCCAAGCTCGGTGGCGCTTTTCCAGGCGCCCTCGCCGGCGTCGATCACCTCGGCGTCCTCGCCAAAGGCGAACCAGGCTTCCAGCACGTCCTTGGACGACATGCCGGGAACACGGCAGCGCTCGACCGAGTCACGGACATAGCGCCGAGCGAATGCGTTGGCGTGCATCAGCGTGTCGAAGCCGCCCACTTCCTCCGTGATGTTGTCGGCGGCGCCGCCGGACAAATCCAGGATGCGGACCACCCAGCCGCCGTCGGGCGCGAAAAGGTCGCTCATGCGGGGTTCCGTCGCGGTGATGCCATCTGCTGCATGCCAGCGATTTATGGTGTGGCCGCGCGCAGATCAACGCCAAACGATCATGAAACAACGGTGTCGGTCGCGGCGCGGGGCCGCATGGCCGCCAGGATCGCGCGCGCCAGCGGCGTTCGGCACAGGTCGGCGACGTCGACATCCAACCGCCGCCGCCAGTTCGGCCGCTCCCTGTCCGTCCCCGGCAGGTTGACCGCCATCCTTTCCCCCGCGAGGTCGTCGGCCTGCACCAGCGCCAGCAGGGCCGGAGTCGCTGAAACAAAGGCATGCACGGCGGCGGCGACCGGCGCTGTCATCGGCTGATCGAGATCGACCTCCCCGGCCAGCAGCCCTTCCTCGCGAAGCTGCGCGACCAGCGCGGCTTTTTCCGCGTCCCTGGCCAGCAGCGCCCTGTCGCCGTCCGGCATCAGCCCCAGGCCCTGTTTCTCGGCGATGTCGGCGCCGCCCCACCAGCCGGCCAGCGTCGGCAGGTCGTGCGTCGAGACGCAGGCGGCGGCAAGCCTGCGCCACTCGGACGGCTCGCGGATGCGCCCGTCCCGCCGCTCGAACCACAGCACGCTGTAGGACAGGATGTTGGCCGACGACAGCGCGGCGGACATGCCCTCGGGCACGGTGCCCAGGTCTTCGCCGACCACGAGGCAGCGCGCCCGCTGGCTTTGCAGCGCGACCTGGGCAAGCAGGCCGTCCAGCGGATAGCCGACATAGGCCCCCTCGACCGCGCTCGCGCCGTCCGGGATGATGAACAGGCGGCGCAGCCCCATGACGTGATCGATCCGCAGCGCGCCGGCGTGGCGCATGTTGGCGACCAGCAGTTCGTTGAAGCTGGCGTAGCCGTCGCGCCGCATGGCGATCGGGTCAGGCGGAGGCAGGAACCAGTTCTGGCCATTGGCGCTGAACGGGTCCGGCGGCGCGCCCACCGAGACGCCGCGCATCAGCGTGTCCTGCGCCGACCACGCCTCGGCCCCGTCAGGCGCCGCGCCAACCGCGAGATCGCGGTAGAAACCGATCGACAGGCCGTTGTCGGCGGCGGCCGCGAGTTGCCGCTCCGCCAGGATTTGCAGGAAGGCATGGAACCCCACCGTCTCGCGATGCTCCGTGGCGAAGGCGGCGACGCTGGCGGCGTCCGGGTGGCGCAGCGCCTCCGGCCAGCTCTGCCAGTCAGACGAACCGAGGGTTTCGGCAATGGCCTCGAAGGTGGCGAAGCGTCGCAGCGCGCCGGGAATATGATCGGGAGGCATATAGGAGGCACGCAGGATGCCGCGCTTGCGCTCCCAGACGGCGGCGTGATCGACCGGCCCCGGAGAGGCTGGCAGGCCAGCGCCGCCGGGCAGGCCGGAAACGTCGATGTATATCGGGTCCAGGAAGCGCCGGTCGGACGGATGATAGGGGCTTGCCCGCGGGCGGTCATGCGGGAACAGCGCATGCAGCGGATTCAACCCGACGGCCGCCGCGCCGGCACGTTCCGCCTCGGCGGCGAAGCGTGCCAGCGTGGTGAAGTCGCCGATCCCCTGGTCGCCCCGCGAGCGCAGCGCATAGAGATGCGCGGCGATGCCGAAGCGGCGCTCGTCCGCCAGCAGCGGCGCGGGCAGAAAGCAGCCGGCCGGCGCGACGGTCAGGTGGCAGGCATGGCTCGGGTTGTCCTCCCGCAGCAGGCGGTGCCGGCCGGCCGGTTGCGGCGGCAGGCGGACATGGCCGTCAACCGTGTGGAAGCGCTCCTGGCTGCCGTCCTCCCGCAGCAAGGTGACCCACGCGGCGCCGGGCTGGCCGAGGGCGATCGGGATGGCTTGGCGCTCCCGCGCGATGGCCGCGGCGGGCAGCGGCGCGTTTTCCTCGGCGGCCAGGCGGCCCAGGCTGTCGCGGAGGTCGCCACGCGTCGCCGCCGGCAGGCGCATGGCCGCGAGCAACGCGCGCTTGGTGGCCACGTCCACCTTATGGTAGCCGCCCTCGATGTCCCACCAGGCCGGATCGATGCCCGCCATGTCGGCAAGCCGGTCAACCTGCTCATCGGCCGGCGCGGCTGAACGGCTGGCCGAGGCGGCGCTGGCCTCCAAGGCTTCATGGAACAACGCGACCGAACGCCCCGCAACCGTCAGGCCGTCGCCGTCCAGCCGGCGTTGCCACCGGCGCCCGGCCCGTGGCGGCGGCAAACTGATGTCGATCGCGTCCGCATCGGCATGCAGCGCAACGACCGCCCGCGTGCCGTCCGCGTAAAGCGCCGCGATCAGCGTGCGTCCGCTTGCGCCGCTCCAGTCAGTCCGGACCGTCCCGTCCGGCATGAGCCACGCCACGTCGGGCAGCGTCTCGCCGTCCGCCGGCTGTCCCCTCAGCATCCGCCCATCGAACAACGGCGCCAGCGCTCGGCGCAGGGCGATCAGCTCGGCGGTGAACTCGATCAGCGTCTCGTCGGCGCTGCCCCAGTCGAGCCAGGCGCTGGCGTTGTCCTGGGCATAGGCGTTGTTGTTGCCGTGCTGCGTGCGTCCGGCCTCGTCGCCCATCGACAGCATCGGCGTGCCGCGCGACAGCAGCAGCGTGGCCAGCAGCGCGCGGACGTCGCGGGCGCGCCGGGCCTGGATCGCCTGATCGGAAGCCGGGCCCTCGGCGCCGTTGTTCCAGGAATGGTTGTCGCCGGAGCCGTCGCGGTTGCCCTCGCCGTTGGGGTGGTTGTGCTTGGTTTCGTAGGAAACCAGGTCGGCCATCGTGAAGCCGTCATGCGCGGTGATGAAGTTGACGCCGCGCGACAGGGGCCGGCCACGGAAGATGTCGGCCGACCCGGCGAAGCGCGTGGCGAGGTCGCCCAGCATGCCGGCGTCGCCCCGCCAGAAGCGACGGGACGTGTCGCGGTAGCGGTCGTTCCACTCCCCCCAGCGCGCCGGGAACGCCCCCAGTTGGTAGCCGCCCGAGCCGATGTCCCAGGGTTCGGCGATCATCACGCGGCGCGACAGCGCCGGGTCCTGCTCGACCGCCGCGAGGAACGCCCCGTTCGGCTCGAAGCCGTTCGGCCCTCGGCCCAGGGTGGCGGCCAGGTCCAGCCGGAAGCCGTCCAGGCCGCCGTAGGCCGCCCAAGCCCGCAGCGCGTCCAGCCCGAGGCGCAGCGCGGCGGGCCGGTCCATCGCCAGGGCATGGCCGCAGCCCGTGTCGTTGACGTAGCGCGACCGGTCCTCCGCCAGCCGGTAGTAGCCGGCGTTGTCCAGCCCGCGCAGCGACAGCGTCGGCCCGAGTTCGTCACTCTCGCCCGTATGGTTCAGCACCACGTCCAGGATGACGCTCAGCCCGGCCGCGTGCAGCGCGTCCACGGCGGCGCGCACCTCGGCCCAGCCGCCTGGCGCGAGCCTGGGGTCGGGGGCCAGGAAGGCGACCGGGTTGTAGCCCCAGTAGTCCGTCAGGTTGAGCGGCGGCAGGTGCCGTTCATCGATCCAGGCGGCGCTTGGCATCAGCTCGACGGTGGTGACGCCAAGACGCGTCAGGTGCCGCAGGCTGGCGGGATGCGCCAGGGCGGCGAAGGTGCCGCGGATCGCCGGCGGGATCTCGGGATGCGTCATGGTGAAGCCGCGCACGTGCAGCTCGTAGATGACCTGGTGGTCCCAGTCGAAGGCCGGGCGGTTGAGCGCCGGTTCGGCGGACGGCGCGCCGATGATCGCCTTGGGCATCAGCGGCGCGGTGTCGTCGGCCAGGGGATGATCGCGGTCGAACAACAGCGGATGCAGGCGGAACGGGCGGTCGATCGCGGTTGCCCACGGATCGACCAGCAGCTTGGCTGGGTTGAAGCGCAGGCCATTGCCTGGGTCCCAGGGGCCGTAGGCGCGCAGGCCGTAGCGCGTGCCAGCGGGAACGCCGGCGAAATGGCCCTGGAACACCGGCCCCGACCGGTCCGGCAGCCGCATCCGGGTGGTTTCCTGGTCTTCGGCGTTGAACAGGCAGAGGGCGACGGCGTCGGCGTCGGGGGCATGCACGGCGACATCGATGCCGTCGCCGCTGGCCGTGACGCCCATGGGGGAGGTCGGGATCAAGGCCGTTTCGCCCGCAGCGACTCGTACAACGCGGCGTAGTGCGCGGCCGGCATGCGCCAGGACACCTCGGAGGCCATCGCGTTGCGCTGCAACCGCTCCCACACCGGGCGGTCCCGCCACAGCCGCAAAAGCCGGCGCAGGGCGTCCTGCATCGCGTCCTCCGTGACGGGCCAGAACTGGATGCCGGTGGCCACGCCCGCGGCCAGCGCCGCCTCGTTGGCGTCGATCACCGTGTCGGCCAGCCCGCCGACGCGGGACACCACGGGGATCGCGCCGTAGCGCAGCGCGTAAAGCTGCGTCAGGCCGCACGGCTCGAAGCGCGAGGGAACCAGGAACGCATCGCTGCCCGCCTGGATCAGGTGCGCCAGCGGCTCGTCGTAGCCAAGCACGCAACCGACGGCGCCGGGATGGCGCGCGGCGGCGGCCACGAACGCCTGCTCAAGCGCCGGCTCGCCGGAACCCAGCACCGCGAGCTGCGCCCCGCCAGCCACCAGGTCGCCGATCCGCGCGGCCAGCAGGTCAAGCCCCTTCTGCGAGGTCATCCGGCTGACGACGCCGATCAGGAGGGCCTCGGGCGCATCCGCCAGCCCCATGCGCTGCCGCAGGGCCGTCTTGTTCAGCGGCCGGCGCGACAGACGGCCCCGCGCGAACTTCGCCGCGATCAGTTCGTCGGTCGCCGGGTTCCACACCGCGCCGTCAATGCCGTTCAGGATGCCTGCCAGGTCGGCGGCGCGGCGCCGCAGCAGGCCGTCCAGGCCCATGCCGTTCTCCAGCCCGGTGATCTCGCGCGCATAGGTGGGCGACACCGTGGTGATCCGGTCGGCATACGACAGCCCGCCTTTCAGCAGGCTGACGTCGCCGTGGTACTCCAGACCGTCGATGGCGAAGGCGGACCAGGGCAGGCCGAGGCGCGGGAACAGCTCGACCCGGTAGCGGCCCTGGAAGGCCAGGTTATGCACCGTCATGACGGTGCCCGGACGCGGCCCCGGATGGAAATGCAGGTAGGCCGCCGCCATCGCCGCCTGCCAGTCATGCGCGTGCACAATGTCGAACGCCAACCCCGGCGCGGCGCCCACCGACAGCGCGGCGGCGGCGGCCCCGAGGCCGGCGAAGCGGATGCCGTTGTCCGGCCATTCGCCGCCATGCGGCTCAAGGTACGGGTTGCCGGGCCGGTTGAAGAGATGCGGCGCATCGACCACCAGCAGGTCGAGCGAGGCGGCCGTGGCCCGCAGCACGTCCGCCGGCCCGCCGAACAGGTCGGGAAAACGATGCACCCTGGACGCGGCCCGCAGCGACCGCATCACGGCGGGATAGCCGGGCAGCATCGTGGTGGTCGTGACGCCGGCCGCCGCGAGCGCCACCGGCAGCGCGCCGGCGACATCGGCAAGGCCGCCGGTCTTCACCAGCGGGAAGATTTCCGAGGTGACCGCCAGGACACGGGTCATGGCCGGCGCCGCGCTTGCGGCATGCCGCCGCTCAGCCGCCGTCCGGACGGCGCAGGCGGATCAAGCCAGGCTGGATCATGACGCGAAGGCGAGGGCGCGGGATCGGACCCGTGGGCAGCCGGCGGCAAATCAGGCGCCCAGCCGGTCGATCATGGGTTGCGTGACCAGGCAGATGCCTCGGTCGGTGCGGCGGAAGCGGCGCGCGTCGGCGGCGGCGTCCTCGCCGACCACAAGCCCGGCGGGGATTCGCACGCCTTTCTCCACGATCACGTTGCGCAGCCGAGCGCCGCGGCCGATATCGGCATCGGGCAGGATGACGGCCTGCTCGACACGGGCATACGAATGCACGTGCACCCCGGTGAACAGCAGCGACTGGCGCAGGAAAGAGCCTGAGACGATGCAGCCGCCCGACACCAGCGACGAGATCGCCTCGCCGCGGCGGCCGACTTCCTCGTGCACGAACTTCGCCGGCGGCGTGATCTCGGCATAGGTCCAGATCGGCCAGTCGCGGTCATAAAGGTCAAGCGCCGGGATGATCGCGGTCAGGTCGATGTTGGCTTCCCAATAGGCGTCCAGGGTGCCGACGTCGCGCCAGTAAGCTTCCCGCTCGGCGCCCGAGGTGACGCAGGACCGGGCGAACCGGTGCGCGACGGCCTTGCCGTGCTTGACCAGGTAAGGGATGATGTCCTTGCCGAAATCGCGGTTCGAGCTGGCGTCCGCGGCGTCGCGGTGCAGTTGGTCGATCAGGAAACGCGTCTTGAAGACGTAGATGCCCATGCTGGCGAGCGCCATGTCGGGGCGGTCGGGCATGGGCGGCGGGTCGGCGGGCTTCTCGACGAAGGCGATGATGCGGTCGCTGGTGTCCACGTGCATCACGCCGAAGCCGGTGGCCTGCTCGCGCGGCACCTCGATGCAGCCGACCGTGACGTCGGCGCCCTCCTGCTCGTGCTGCAGCAGCATCGGCGCGTAATCCATCTTGTAGATGTGGTCGCCGGCCAGGATGACGATGTATTCCGGGTGGTAGCCCTCGATGATGTCGATGTTCTGGTACACCGCGTCCGCCGTGCCGGCGTACCAGGAATCGCCGTAGCGCTGCGACGCGGGCAGGATGTCGAAGCCCTCGTTGCGCTCCGGCCGGAAGAAGTTCCAGCCGCGTTGCAGGTGCCGGATCAGGCTGTGCGCCTTGTACTGCGTGGCCACGCCGATCCGCCTGATGCCCGAGTTCAGCGCGTTCGACAGGGCGAAATCGACGATCCGGCTCTTGCCGCCGAAATAGACCGCCGGCTTGGCGCGCAGGTCGGTCAGTTCAAGCAGCCGCGAGCCGCGCCCCCCCGCGAGCACGTAGGCCATGGCGTCCCGGACGATCGGGGCATGCAATCCGGGGCGTTGGGCCATTCAATCGTCTCCTGCCAGGGCGGCGTTCATTACCTCCTTTAAGTAACCAAACACGGGAAGATGCGCCAGACAGGGGCCCTGGTTTATGTCACGGGGCGTTGTGGGCCGGCACGTTCCATATCTCCTTGGCGTATTCCCGGATCGAACGGTCCGAGGAGAACCAGCCCACGTTGGCCGTGTTCAGGATCGCCGCGTGCCACCAATCCTCCTGCCGGTGCCACATCTCCCCGATGCGCCGCTGCGTGGCGTAGTAGTCGTCGAAGTCCGCGCACACCAGGAAGTGGTCATGGTAGCGCAGCGCCTGCACCAGCGCATGGTAGCGGTCGCGCTCATCGGGCGAGAAGACGCCCGCCTCGACGCTGTCGAGCACCTCGGACAGGATCGGCGAGGCGGCGATGATGTCGGTGGCGTCAAGCCTGTGCCCGCGCCGCAGGGCCACCTCATCCGTGGTCAGGCCGAAGATGAACATGTTGTCGGCGCCGACACGCTCCAGGATCTCGACGTTCGCGCCGTCCAGCGTGCCGATGGTCAGCGCGCCGTTCAGGGCGAACTTCATGTTGCCGGTGCCCGAGGCCTCCATCCCGGCGGTGGAAATCTGCTCCGACAGGTCCGAGGCCGGGATGATAAGCTCGGCCAGGCTGACCGAATAGTTGGGCAGGAAGACGATCTTCAGGAGGTTGCGCACCGTGGGATCGCTGTTGATGACCTTGGCCACGTCGTGGATCAGCTTGATGATCAGCTTGGCCTGTTGGTAGCTGGCCGCCGCCTTGCCGGCGAACACCTTGACGCGCGGCGCCCAGTCATCCATCGGGCGGGCGCGGATGGCGTTGTACAGCGCGATGGCTTCCAGGATGTTGAGCAACTGGCGCTTGTATTCGTGGATGCGCTTGATGTGGACATCGAACAGCGCCGACGGATCGACGCGGAGCTCAAGCTCCCGCCGGATCAGGTCGGCCAGCGCCAGCTTGTTGACGTGGCGCGCCGCCGCGAAGCGCTGCTGGAAACCCTTGTCGCCGGCCAGCGGGCGCAGCCTGAGAAGGGCGTTCTCCCGGTCCAGCACCTCAGGCCCCGCGGCCTCGGCCAGCAGCCGGGTCAGGCGCGGGTTGGCCTCGTGCAGCCAGCGGCGGAAGGCGATGCCGTTGGTGACGTTGACGATGCGGTCCGGGAACAGGCCGTGCAGGTCGCGGAACACGGTTTCCCGCATCAGCCCGGTGTGCAGGGCCGAGACGCCGTTGACGCGGTGCGAGCCGAGGAACGCCAGATGGCTCATGCGCACGCGCCGGCCCTGGTGCTCGTCTATCATCGACACGCTGGACAGCAGCCGGTCGTCGGCGGGATGGTCCTGGCGGACCTGCCCCAAATGCAACGCGTTGATCAGGTAGATGATCTGCATGTGGCGCGGCAGCAGGCGCTCCATCAGCGGCACCGGCCAGCTTTCCAGCGCCTCCGGCATCAGGGTGTGGTTGGTGTAGCTGAAGGTGGCCTGCGTCATGCGCCAGGCGTCTTCCCAGGGCACCTGGTGGACATCCAGCAGGATGCGCATCAGTTCCGCGACGGCGATCGCCGGATGGGTGTCGTTGAGCTGGATGGCGGCCTTGTCCGGCAGGTTGCTGATGAAGCCGAACGCCTTCATGTGCCGCCGGACCAGGTCCTGCAACGACGCCGAGACGAAGAAATACTCCTGCCGCAGCCGCAGTTCCTGCCCGGCCGGCGTCGCGTCCGACGGATACAGCACCTTCGAGATCGACTCGGCGCGCACCTGCTCCGCCAGCGCGCCGGCGTGGTCGCCGTGGTTGAACGCATCCAGGCGCAGCGGGTCGGCCGATGTCGCGGACCACAGGCGCAGCGCGTTGACGCGGCGCCCGCGCCAGCCGACCGATGGCGTGTCATAGGCCACGGCCTCGATCGTCTCCGCCGGATGCCAGACATGCCGCACGGCGGTTTCCGAGACCGACACCGCCTCGATCGAGCCGCCGAAGCCGATGTCGTAGCTGACCTCCGGCCGGTGGAATTCCCAGGGGTTGCCAAGCGACAGCCAGTCCTCGGGGTACTCCTGCTGCCAGCCGTTCTTCATGACCTGGCGGAACAGGCCGTGGTCATAGCGGATGCCATAGCCCATCGCCGGGATGTCCAGCGTCGCCATGCTCTCCATGAAGCATGCGGCGAGGCGGCCCAGCCCGCCATTGCCAAGGGCGGCGTCAGGCTCAAGGGCGCGCAGCTTGTCCAGGTCGACATTCAGGCCGGCCAGCGCGGCCCGCATTGTCTCCAGCATGGTCAGGTTGTTCAGGTTGTCGAACAGCAGCCGGCCGATCAGGAACTCCAGCGACAGGTAGTAGACCCGCTTCGATCCTTGCCGGTACGCGGTCTCGATGCCGGCGAACCAGCGGTCGACAACCTGGTCGCGCACCGCGAGGGCGGCGGCGGCCAGCCAGTCGCGGTCTGTCGCGATCGCCCGTCGCTTGCCAACGTAGTACGTCAGCTTCTCGACAATCGCGGTTTGCAGCGCCGCCACGCCCTGATCAGGATGCCGCGCGGGCCTTGCGGCTGGGTTGACTGTCTCGTCTACGGCCTGCGCCGCCTCGTCTGTGTCGAACGCCACGCTGCTTCACCTGTTCGCGATTATGATACCCACACGAAAGCATGTTTGCAGCGTCGGCTTCAACCGTTCCCTCTGCGGGGCCCTCTCTTTGGCGCTCGGCCACTACTCATGCGTGACCGGTTTTTCCGCTGTCCTCGCCGGAGCGTCGCCTGGGGCATGGGCCGGCAAGGCCACCGCCGCGGGCGAGCCAAGCAGCCGAGCGCTGGCCGGCCACGCGCGGACGACATCCGATCGCCACAGGATGGCCGATGTCGTGGCTCCGGCCAGCAGCAGGACGCTCGCGATCCAGGCCGCGAGCAGGCCGACATCCCGCTCGCCATGCGGCCTCGACGGCGCCAGCCGGCCCATCGCCGCCACCGCCGCTGCCGGGGGCGGACTGGCCACTTCCTCCTCGGGGTCGGCATGGCTTGGCGCGACAGCCTCTGGTTCAATCCCGAGCGGGTTTTCCTCGGACTCCTGCACCGCGACCCATTCGTTGCCGCAGCGCTCACAGCGCACCATGCGCCGCGGCGTCATGCGCGACGTGGGAACCTCGTACTCTGCGGCGCAGCTTGGGCAGGCGATTCGCATGTTGGTCCGTTATGAAACAGCACGGATCATAATGGGTTGTAGGACGAAGGCCACCAATGAGTTTGCTGGGCAAGGTGAAATGGCGGGAACCCCCAGGCCTGGACAGGCAGTTCCCGTGCCGCGGCTGGATGCGGCTGGCCTGCGCCACCGACAGGCCGGCGGCCCGCTCGGCGGCGGCCCACGCGCCTCGGATGGGCTGGACGTGTTGCGCGACATCAGCTTCCAGTTGGACGCAGGTGAATTTCGCTGGTTGCCCGGGCCGTCCGGCGCTGGCAAAACCAGCGTGCTTCGCCTGCTCGCCCTCGCGGCGCGGCCAACGCACGGACGCCTTGATCTGCTGGGCGTCGATGTCACAACGCCGCCGCGACGCGCGCTGCCGCCGCTGCGTCGCCGTATCGGGGTTGTTTTCGGGGATGGCCGCCTGATGCCGCATCTGTCCGCTTTCGACAACGTGGCGCTTCCACTGCGCATGGCCGTCCGCCCCGAAGGCCAGGCGCGCGCCGATGTCGCCGAGTTGCTGGCCTGGATCGGCCTGTCCCGTCACCCGCGCATCAGCCCTGCGGCGCTGTCGGGCGGCGAGCGGCAATGCGTCGCCATCACTCGCCCCGTCATCACGCGCCCCGTCATCGAGATGGGCGGCCGGCTCGCCTGCCAGCAACAGCGCGGGGC
>CAXTXZ010000007.1:0-10315 GCA_964248015.1 uncultured Rhodopila sp.
TCGCGGTCGCCAGGCCGTTCTCCGCACTGAACAAGGCCATGGGACGCCATGCGAAATCCGCCAGCTCAGGCGCCCAGGGCCGGATGCCTGAGAGCATCCCCGTTGATGTCCCCCAAGCAACCAAGTCGCGGATGAATGCGGCCTGGCCCGCTTGGGTCTGCGGGTATTGCGGCACGGCGGCGTTCCAGGGAAACGGATCCGACAAAAGCCCGGCCGGATAGGCGAATTCGGCGATGAACACCGGACGGCCGAGGGTCCGGTACAGCAGGGTCACGGTGTCCTTGAAGGCTTGCAGGCGATCCGGCGGACTCCAGGCACTGGTTGGGAAATAGGAAAGGCCGATCTCGTCCACCTGGTAGCCGCTATCCCGCATGGCCTGGAAGAAAGCCAGCGCCAGGTTCGGCGCCAACGCCGCGTGGCCGCTGAGATGCGTGCTGAACCGCGCCGCCGGATCAACCATGCGGATGCCGGCGGCGACAGCCGCGAGCAGTCTTGCCTCGGCTGGCCACAGATGGGCCTGAAGCCACGCAATCCGGTCGGCCTCCGCCATCTGCGACAACCTGGCTCCGCTCATGCGGCCGATCTCAGGATCAATCCTGTCGGGCGGCTGGTATCCATCAGGCAGGGTGCGGAACAGCGACGGGTCTTGTGGCTGGACCGCAACCCCGGCCACGCCGAACTCAACCTCGTTGCCGATGTCCCAGATTGGCACGCGAGCCCCTGTGCCAAGGATCGCGCGGGCAACGGCCGAACCATACGCCGCCAGCGCCGGCGCCATCTGCTCGACCGTGAGCGTGTGCCACGCTCCGGGCGCTTTGACCGAAGGCTCGTCGCTGAAATCAGGCGCGGGCTGGCCGACAATGTCGCCGTAGATGCTGAACAGGCCCAATTCCGGATTGAAGGGAAGGCCCAGCGCCTTTGCCAGTACGGCCCGCTCCAACGCGCGGTCAAGGCCGTAGTCTCCGTTGCCCGGCTGGCCGCGGTGGCGTGTCGCGACCCTGGCATACACTTCAGATCCGCCATGGGCCTGAAACAAACGCTCAAGCTGTTCGGTTGTCTGGGCGCGCGTTGTCCCATCGGTGAATATCATGCCCTTGCGGATGATCATCTCCGTGTAGGGGCTTACCGAAAGCGCGTTGCGGAAGCGCCGCTCCTGCGCATGGCCGGTCAGGACGGGCGCAAGGCTCACGAACAGCAGCAGCGCGACGCGCCGGCCCGTCCTCATTCGGAGAGCGCGCTCCGTGGCGAAATCAAGCTTCCCCATCACCAGGTTTCCATGTCCCCGTGCGTGTGGCATAGGGCGGATGGCCAGGCAACAGCGGCTTTGACGCGCTCATCGCGACCGGTGGATCGCCCTGCGGCGCAGGGCCGGAACGATGGGAACAGGGTGATGACAGGGACATCGTGGGAAGCGGAATAAGAATGGGCCAGCAGGCCGTGCGGGCGCGCGTGCCGCTGCGTCTCGGACTCGCCGGGGGCGGCACGGACCTCAGCCCCTACTGCAATGAGTTCGGGGGCGCGGTGCTCAACATCACGATCGACCGCTATGCCTACGCGCTGATCGAGCCCTCGGACGACGAGCGCGTGCATCTGGCCGCGCCTGATCTCGACCTGAGCGAATCGTTCGCGCCTGACCTTGCAACGATGGCCGGGGCGCAACTGCGCCTGCATGCCGGTGTCGCGCGCCGGTTCCTGACGGAGTTCCATGGCGCCCAGGTGCCCCTGTTGCGCATCACATCCTTCGTGGATGCGCCGCCCGGTTCGGGGCTTGGCTCTTCCTCGGCGCTGGTGGTGGCGCTGGTCGAGGCGTTCCGCGCCTACTTCGGCGTGCCGCTCGGCCCCTACGACGTCGCCCACACGGCGTTCGAGATCGAACGGCTGGACCTGGGCCTCGCGGGCGGCAAGCAGGACCATTACGCCGCGGCCTTCGGCGGGGTGAACTTCATCGAGTTCCTGGCCAACGACCGGGTGATCGTCAACCCGCTGCGCGTGCCGGCGGCCGTGCTGAACGAACTGGAGCTGTCGCTGGTGATCTGCTTCACCGGCGTGTCCCGCTCCTCCGAGCGCATTATCGAGGAACAGCAGCGGCAGCTTGTGGCGTTGAGCGCCGAGGCGCTGGGCAGCATGCATCAGCTCAAGGCGGACGCGCTGGAGATGCGGGAAGCCCTTCTGCGCGGCGAGATCCCGCGCCTTGCCGCCATCCTGAACCGCTCATGGGAGGCCAAGAAGCGCACGGCGTCAGGCATCAGCACGGCCGGGATAGAAACCCTGTTCGCCGCCGCGCTGGCGGCTGGCGCCATGGGCGGCAAGGTGTCGGGCGCTGGCGGCGGCGGCTTCATGATGTTCCTGGCGCCGCCCGACCGGCGCGTCGCGGTGGTCCACGCGCTGCAAAAGGCGGGCGGCACCGCTGGCGGCGTGCATTTCACGAGCGAGGGCGCGGAGTCCTGGCACGCATGACTCCGCTGTCGGCCGAAGCGGAGAAACTTCGCCGCCATGCCCGTGTCGCCGCCGGGGTGACCGACCGCGAACGTTGGGAGGATGCCGCGTCCTACGAGCGTTTCTGGTCCGACCGCTCGGCCGCCGCGGCCAGGCTGTGTCGCCCTGGGCAGTGGGTGTGCGACATCGGTTGCGGCATGCAGGCCCTTGGCGGAATGCTGCCGGCCGGCTGCACCTATCTGCCGGCCGACCTGCGCGCCTGGACGCCGGCGGTGGAGGTCTGCGACCTGAACGCCGGGCTGCTGCCGGAGCGCTGCCTCGCGCGCTGCGATGTCGCCACCTTGCTGGGGGTTGTCGAGTACGTCTTCGATCCGTCCAGGTTGTTCGCGGCTCTCGCGCGGCGGGCAGAAACAGTGGTTGTCTCCTACAACTGCGCCGAGTTGGCCGAGGTCGATCGGGCTGGGTTCGGATGGGTGAACGCCCTGACCCGCGAGGCGCTGGTGGACGGTTTTCGGCAGGCAGGCTTCCAGCCGGACAGGGTGGAGCGGTTTGGGGCCACGGAAGTCCTTGTCAGAGCGATCAACCCGAGGTTCGGCCCGCTCAGGCGATTGCGCCGCCGCGCCGCCCGCATGCTGCATGCAAGGCCCGAAGCGCCAGGACGTCCCGCCTGAACCGGAGAACCCCATGATGCACGATGTCCGGTATTGGATGAAGGGAGAAGGCGTTCAGAATTTTGGCGACTTCCTGTCGGACTACCTTTTGCGCCACCTGTTCTTCACCCAGCCGAGCCAGGGCCGTGACCTGCGCATCATTGGAAGCTGCATTGACGACTGGTATGTGCCGCAGCCTTCGGACGTTGGGGCGGCAAGCGGCCTCGGGCCGATCTTCTGGGGCTGCGGCCTGCGCCAGGAGGACGGGCTAAGCCCGGACCGCCGTGCGTCCGTTGAGATCCTTGCCGTGCGGGGGCCGCTGACCCGCTCCGCCTTGCGCCTGGGAAGCAGCGTCCCGATCGGCGATCCCGCTTTGCTGCTTCCGGCCCTGCATCGACCCACAGACCTGTCGCGGCGCGACGCCTGCCCTGCCCTGATCGTCCCCCATTTCCATGAGAAGCGCAGCGATGCCGAGCTGCTTGCGCGGACCGGCTGCTCGGCGGTGCTGCGGCCGAACATTCCGAACGACCTGACCGCGATCAGCGAATTCATCGACCAAATCGCCAATGCCGACTTCGCGCTATGCGGCGCGATGCACGCCGCCATTGTGGCCGCCGTCTATGGCAGGCCCTTCGCCTTCTGGGACAGCGGCGACGTGGACCTGCCGTTCAAGTGGTACGATTTCGCCGCCTCCATTGGCATCCCCTGCGCCTTCCAGCCTGACCTTGCAGCCGCGCGGCCGCATTATGAGGCAGTCATCGCTCCGGCGATCCGTATCCCTGTGCTGTGGCCTCTTTTGGTGGCCGCTCCCCTACCCGTGCGGCCCGATGCCTTCATGAGGGTGGTCGCCATGGACGTTGCCCGCCATGGCCTGGCGGCGCTGGACGCGGGCGTCTCATCGCGCGTGGCCAACCGAGTGCGCGGCCAGATGGAGGAGATGACAGCCGCCGCCGAGAGTGCCGCGACGCTGCGGTCCGAGTTGCTCGCGTTGACCGAAACAGAAAGCATGCTCCGCCAGCACGTCGCCGGCCTGACAGAACAGGTGGAACGGGAGGAGGCTTGGCGGCGTGAGGAAGCCCCGCGCTTGGAGCGGCTGGAAGCGGCGGCGCAGCGTGAGGCGCGGCTGCAAGCAGAGCACGAACAGCTTCGGGCCGAACAGGCCGAGGCGCGGATGCAGTCGGTCAAGCTGCATGACGAGGTGACACGCCTGCTTGCCCGCGAGGCAACGCTCGCCGCCGAGGAGGCGAGGCTGCACGAGGCGGTGCAGGCCCGCGATCACGCCTTGGCGGCGGCGAAGGCCGACGTGGAGACGCGGGCGGCGCACATGGATGCCATCCTGCGCTCCACTGCCTGGCGGCTGACCGCTCCGTTGCGCGCGCTGGCGCGCCGGATGCCCTGGATATCCGCTCTGCCGCGGGTGGGCTGGTGGATCGTGACCTTTCAACTGGGAAGGCGCTTGCGCCGCCGCCAATTGATGCGCGGGCAGGTAACGCTGCTGCGGAACTCGCCGCTGTTCGATGTCGCCTGGTACCTGGAGCAGCATCCCGAACTGGCGCGGCCGGACGTCGATCCGGTGAAGCACTACGTCTTCACCGGGGCGGCGCAAGGCTACGAACCCTGTGCCATGTTCAACGGAGGTTGGTACGCCGCAACTTACCCGGATTGCGGCGCTTCGGGTTTGTCGCCCCTGGCGCACTACCTGGCCGAAGGGGCCGCCCGTGGCCACGATCCGCACCCACTGTTTGATGCGGCATGGTATGCCGCCCATGCTCCCGAGGCGGGAAGCGGCGCCGAAGCCCTGCTGCATTATGTGCGGGAAGGCGCCGCGGCGGGCGCCGCGCCCAACAGGCTGTTCGATCCGGCCGGCTATCTGGCGCAGTACGACGACGCGCGGACCTCCGGCCTTGACCCGTTGCGGCACTACATGCGGCAGGGCGCCGCGAAGGGTTACGACCCGCACGCGATGTTCGAGACGAACTGGTACGCGGCGAACTATCCCGAGGTGGCAGCAAGCGGCTTGGACCCGCTCGGCCATTTCCTGCGCGTCGGCGCGGGGAAGGGCTACCATGCCACGCCCCTGCAACGGCGTATCGACGGCTTTCGTCCCGATCAGGCGCTGGCCTTTCCCGAATATGCCGACCCCGAAGTCAGTATCATAATTCCGGTCTACGGTCGCCCCTTCGACACGCTGCGCTGCCTGCACAGTGTCGCGGCCCACTCGCACGGCGTGGGCTACGAGGTCATCGTGCTGGACGACAGGCCGGACAACCCGACCACCTCCTTCCTGGCGGCGATTCCCGGGCTGCGTGTCCACGCCAATCCAAAAAACCTGGGGTTCCTGCGATCTTGCAACCAGGCGGCCACGCTGGCGCGCGGCTGGCGCCTCGTGTTCCTGAACAATGACACGCTGGTCGGGCCTGGATGGCTGGAGGCGCTTTTGCGTCCGGCACGGCAGGACCCCAAAGCGGGCATCGTCGGCTGCAAGCTGCTGAATGCGGACGGCACCATCCAGGAAGCCGGCGGCATCATCTTCCGCAATGGCTGGGGCTACTGCTTCGGGCGAGGCGAGGATGCAGCCGCGCCCGAATGCAACTACCTACGCGAAGTGGACGTGGTGACCGGCGCGGCCTTCCTGGTCCGTCGCGAGCTGTTTGAAATGGTCGGCGGCTTCGACGAGCGTTACGCCCCTGCGTTCTATGAGGAATTCGATCTTGCGTTCGAGGCGCGCCGAACCGGATTCAAGGTGCTTTACCAGCCGCGCAGCACGGTGACGCATTTCGGCAGCGCGTCTTACGGCGCCCACATGCGCGACCGCCAATCGATGCGCAACCACGCCAAATTCTCGCTTAAATGGGCGGCGGAACTGGCGAAGCAGCCGCAAAACGACAGCGACCTGTTCCTGGCACGGCAGCGTCCAGGCGGCAACGGCGTCATTCTGATGATCGATGACAAGGTGCCCGAGTATGACCGGCATGCGGGCGCCCTGACGATCTTCCAATACGTGAAGCTGCTGCGCGGCCTGGATTTTCGCATCGTCTACTGTCCGGCCGACCTGACGCCGCGCCAGCCGTACACCGGCGCGCTGCAAGAGATCGGGGTTGAAGTCCTGTATGCGCCGGTGGAACTGACCGGATGGCTCGCGGCGCATGGCCGGCGCCTGACAGCGGTCTGGACGGCGCGGCCTGACGTTTCGGCCAACCTGCTTGACCTGATCCGCGCCAGCACGAAGGCCCGTATCCTCTACTACCCGCACGACCTGCATTACCTGCGGGAGATGCGGCGCTATCAGCTTGAAGGCGACCTTTGGGCGCTGGAGGAGTCCAACCGGCTCAGGAAGCTTGAGCTGGCGATCTTTCGTTCGGTGGACTGCGTGATGACGCCAAGCGCGGAGGAGGCCAAGGTCATCCGGCAAGAGGTTCCCGAAGCAACGGTTTGCGTGGTGCCGCCCTACCTGTATCCCGGGCGCTCCGCGGCCAGCGTCAACCAGGAACGCTTCGCCGAACGCCGCGACGTGCTTTTCATCGGCGGTTTCAAGCATCCGCCCAACGTGGACGCGGCGTTGTGGCTGGCGGAAGAGATCATGCCGCTGGTTTGGCGGGACGCGCCCGATGCGCGGTTGATCCTGCTTGGCGACGCGCCGACCGACGAGGTGATCGCGCTGGGCCACGACGAGCGGGTCGAGGTGACCGGATACGTGCCGGAACTCGCGCCTTACTTCGACCGGGCGCGGGTTTCGATCAGCCCGCTGCGCTACGGCGCCGGGGTGAAGGGCAAGATCGTCAGCAGCTTGCAGGCAGGCATCCCGGTTGTGACGACCGCCGTTGGCAACGAGGGCATTGCCCTGGCTGATGGCGTCGAGGTGCTGCTTGGCGAGACATCGCAAGACCTCGCGGGGGCCGTGTCGCGGCTGCTACGCGACCCGGCGCTGTGCGCGTCCCTGTCCGCCGCCGGGGTTGACGTGATCAGGCAGCGCTTCTCCGAGGACGTGGCGCGCAAGGTGATGCAGTCGGTGCTGCGGATGGATTTGTGCCGTGTCTGCGGCCAGGTGTCGCTTGACGCCCGCAATGCCATTCCGGGCGATGGCCCATGGGCCGGACAAGTCGCCTGCGACAAATGCGGCGCCACGAATTGGGACGAGGCCCTGGCGGATGCGTTGCTGGCGCCGCTGCACGGCCGAAGCGCGAACAGCCTGCGAGCGGCGATGCCTGAGCTGTCACGCCTGCGCATACATGCAATCGGCTGTGACGGGCCGGTCCTGGAACAGTTGCGCGAAACCTCGCGCTTCACCTGCCTGGATGACCCGGCGGGGGCGGCTGATCCCAAAGGGCCGCCGTCACGGGCAGACGAGCTTGACCTTCTGGTCCGTCAGCAAGGCCCCGAGGAACCAACGGCGGTTGGGGCCTTCCTCCGCGACCTCCGTCACGTCCTGAAGCCCGGCGGCCGATGCGTTCTCGCTCATTCCGGTTCAGCCGGAAGCGGCTATGCCGATGCGGCGGCGGCGCTTCGGCAAGCCGGTTTCGACGTCTCCGTGCATGTGGCGCACGGGCCGGGAGACGATGAGATCGCTGTGGTGAACGCGACAAAAGCGTCATGTTGATGGCTTGGTTGCAGTCCTGCCCGACGCTGAAGGCGGCCGGCTAACCCGCCACCGCAAGCACGGCCGCTCGACCCAGCGCCATGAAGCCCAGGCGCAGGCGAGCGTCGCCACGATCACCGTCGCGAACAGCCGATAAGGCGGCAGCCCTCCCGTCACTTCGATAACCGACAGCGTAACCGGGAAGCCGAACAGGTATGCGCCATACGACAGGTCGCCAATCCGATGCTTCAGCCGCGACCCGATGCCTCCCGCCAGGGACACGTAGAGCACGATGTAGGGCAGGAACAGCTTCAACGCGATGTCGTTCAACGCCACGCCTGCCGCCGCGTAAAGCCCGATCAGGCAAAGCGCGAGCGCGCCGGGCGAGAACGGTATCCGCTCACGCTCGACCCAGGCCACCGCGCCCGCGAGGAAGTAGCTGGCCAGGTCCGCGAACGGCGCGGCATGGACGTTCGTGAACAGCGACACGTCGCCCAGGCCGAAATGCGCCAACACGGGCTGCGCCGCAATGCTGGCGACGAACAGCGGCACGGCCGCGCGGCGCAGGCCCGCGAGCGCGACCAGCGGCAGGATGATGTAGAACGAGCATTCGATCGGGATGGTCCACAGGGACCCGTTCATCATCCATGGCGGGTCGGTATGCGCGAACACGCCATAGATCTGGGCATCCAGGCCGAAGACCAGGACATTCCACAAATGCCTGAAGCCGACATAGGTGAGGTAGGTCCAAAGGTCGTTGTGGGTGAAGGCCGCGCCGACCGCGAACACCTCGGCCAGCGTCACGATGGCGAGTCCCGGCAGGATGCGGAGCAAACGCGAGACGACGTATTCATCCAGGCTCCGCTCCAAGAACGATCGCGTGACCAGGAACCCGCTGATCACAAGGAAGCCGTCCACCGCCAGCGTGCCGCCGTAGCCGAGGCGCAGGGCCGCGTCGATTGGGTCGCGGGTTATCCCTGACAGCGAGAAGCAGTGGCAGAACACCACGACCACCGCGAGGAGCAGGCGGACGGCGTCGAAATTATTGGCCGCCGGGTTGAATCGAGACGCAAGGGTTTCAGCCAATGAGCCTGCGTCCAACACCGTTCCGGCGTCATCTTGATAGCCTTTCCGGGCAGCAGGCAGGTTCAACGCATGGGTATTTTCGAATTTCACTTCGGACATGCTTATGTCTTGGGAGGCTGCTTTAGCTGGACGCCGGTGAAATTGCATCCCGATTGGCGGCAGCCGGAACGCCATCAAAACCCCATGAAGGCTATTGAGTGATTTGGAATGCCTGCGCCTTACCGACGTCATCGAAGATTTCGTGTACTCGCGGCCGGCCGGATCGACAAGGCGATAGCTTGGTCAGGTCATGCAGCCCCTGCGTCGCCGGGGCTCTCCGTCGAATTTCGCAAAAGATCGCCGTAATTGGGCAGGGGAAAGTGCCTCGGCAGGGCTGACTCGGCCCTGTTGGGTAACTGCGCCAGCATCGCCGCCGCTGCCGCCACGTCCGGCTCCGCCCAAGATGCGCCTGGGACGGCGTAGGTGTCTTGAGGATCTTGGGCTGGGACCAGTTCATACGGCACCGCATACGTTCCAGGGCCAGACATGAAATCCATGTTGCCCGACCAGCCGGTTGCTATCACTGGCCGCCCCAGCGCCATCGACTCGGCAATGGCAAAGCCGAACCCTTCGGCCCGGTGCAGCGACAGCACGGCGTCGCTGGCCGCCATCAAGGCCCATAGGTCCCGGCGTGGCATGACAGCATCCAGCACGCGGACATTGGGCGCCGCGGCGGCGGCTTCGGCCACCTGCCGCCAGGCCGGGCCGGCCATCGCCGTGTCATGCGTCTTCAGGACCAGGATGCGGTCCTGGCGATCGCCAAACGCCAGCCGATGCGCCGCGATGGCTCCCAGCGGGTTCTTGCGGACCACGGAGGATGTGGCGTCGAACAGGCAAAGCGAGACGAATGCGTCGGTCGGCAGACCGAAAGCCTCACGACCCAACAATGATGGATCAGGCCTGGGAACATAATGCGGGCAAACCAGAACCGGCGGACCGCCCTCCCTAGAGCAAGCCGCGGCGGTGAAACGGCTGGGAGCCCAGACCACGTGGCAAGCCGGAAAGCCCCGGTTCCAGTCGTCCGGCAGGACCGGCAGCTCCCAGTTCCATGCCGCGATGACCCGTTTGCCGCGAACGGATCGGCGGCCAAGCGCCAGGAGCGCCCAAGGCAGCATGGGACCGTTGATGTGAACGATGAGTGTGCCCGGTCCCGGCGGCACGCGGCACGGCGGACCAGCCGCCCCTTGCCGCAACGGGCCGG
Source organism: uncultured Rhodopila sp. (assembly GCA_964248015.1). Classification (GTDB taxonomy): domain Bacteria; phylum Pseudomonadota; class Alphaproteobacteria; order Acetobacterales; family Acetobacteraceae; genus Rhodopila. The sequence continues at coordinate 9,989 of CAXTXZ010000007.1, forward strand.
TCAGGTCCACCTCGATCGGATCAAAACCGGACTTCCGCAAGCCGGCGACCATGCGCCGCGCCGCCGCGCCAAGCCCGGTTGGCGCGCCCAGGTAGCCAGCGACCGTGAGGCCGCCGTCGCCCTGGGGTGACGGCCGATCAGGGCGTGGCGCGAAAAGGGCCGCCGAGCTGAACAGCGCTTCTCGCCGGAGATGATGCGGCAGCTTGCGCCAGAGCCAGTGGACAGGTGTCATGCCTCGCTTCAATCAAGGTCCACATGACGCAGCCCGTCGCAAAGCTTCACGGCATGCGCATTCCAGTCGCCTGGCTTGCGTCCGGATGCCGCGGC
>CAXTXZ010000007.1:10415-22708 GCA_964248015.1 uncultured Rhodopila sp.
GCTTCATGGTTTGCTCCATCGCGTCTGCCAATGCCTCCGGCCTCATGGCGACGGCCAACGCGGCGTCCGGATTGGTTCTTACCAAGGGCCTGCCGCAGCCGCCGCGCCAGGCAAGCCAACCGTATACGTTGATAACATTGTTCACGCCCTGGACCAACCGTTCCGGACGGCCATCGCTTCCCGCCGTCTGCTTGCCTTTCTGGAGCATAAGCCCGATAGCAACCGGCATGTCGTCATTCGCGACTCTTGCGGAAACCCGGCGGCTGGGTGCTCCGATCGTGCGATTGTTCCGGGTTGCGTTGGGCCGTGATCCCGATCCGATCGCCTTGCAGCATTACGCTCTTCGGCTCGGCGGTGGCGCCGCGCTACAGGATCTGGCAAGGGACATTGTCGAATCCGAGGAGTTCCGGCGCAGGCACGGGTGCGATGCATCTCCCGGCGCCGCTTTCGCCGCTCGGATGGCCGCCGCCGTCGCTCCCGAAGGGGCAGCACGCGCAGCGGCTCAGGCGGCCTTGCTGGCCGCCGCTGAGATGGGAATGGATCAGGCGGGATTGATAGCCACCTTGTCAGACTCGCCCCAAGGACGCGACAGCATCCCTTTGCTGCCTGGCCTGGCGCCGGGCGCGCCTCCGGACGATCCCGCCGCGTACTGGTTGTGGGCTCAAGAGTACGATAACCCCACCGCCTCCGATCTTGCTCGGATCCCGCCGCTGGATGGCCCGCGTGTCGCCATCATGATGGCGGCGGGAGACAGCACGGTTGAAGGCGCATTGCGCACGCTGGAAAGCCTGCGATGCCAGGTTTACGGCAACTGGGAACTGCTGCTCACGACCCGTCTGCTCTCTTCCTGGCCGCATGACGCGTTGGCGGCCGCGGCGAGAGGGGAGCCTCGGTTGCGCCTGCTGAAAGCGCCAGACGAACCCGTGAACCCTGCTGAACGCCAGCAGGGCCTGCTGGTCGAGGCTTCAGATGAGCTTGCCTGCTTTCTGGACCCTGGCGACACCTTGCCGCCCACCGCGCTGCACGAAGTCGTGACGGTCTTCGCGACCCATCCTGAGACGCAACTGCTCTTCACCGACGAGGACGTGGCAGACCTTGACGGACGACGTGATCCCCGATTCAAGCCGGACTTCTCGCCCGACCTGTTGCTGGCCGGCAACTGCATCGGCCAGCTTGCCGTCTACCGGACTGGGCTGCTGAACCGCATTGGCGGGCTGCGGCGTGAAACGTCGCCCTACGCGCATTATGATCTTGCCCTTCGCGCCGCCGCCGCTCTTGCCGAGCCAGGGGCCATCTTCCACCTGCCCGCAATGCTGTGCCACCGCGCCGAACCGGCCACGGATTGGCCGGCCCCAGCGGACACCCTGCCTCGCGTCGCCCCGGCGCTGGTTGCGATGGAACCAACGCCCTGGCCGCGTCCACGGTTCAGGCTGCCCGACCCGTTGCCGTTGGTCAGCGTGATCATTCTCACCCGCGATCGGCCGGATTTGCTGGCCGCCTGCGTTGCCGGCGTGCTCGGGCGCACCGACTACCCGACCTTGGAGCTGCTGATCGTGGACAACGACAGCCGCGACGCCGAAGCCCTGGCGCTCCTGTCCCGGCTGGAGACGACTCCGCGCGTGAGGGTGCTGCGGCACCCCGAGCCTTTCAATTTCGCTGCCTTGAACAATGCCGCCGCCAGGGAGGCAGCCGGAGAGGTTTTGCTGCTGCTGAACAACGACACGGAGGTGCTGCATCCGGACTGGCTGCGCGAGTTGGTGTCCCACGTCGTCCGTCCCGGAATCGGTGCCGTGGGCGCTCGGCTGCTTTATCCTGACGGCTCCGTGCAGCATGCCGGCATGCTGCTGGGGCCGGCTGGCACGGCCGTTCATGTCGGCCGCTCGGCCGCTCGTGACGCGCCCGGGTATGATGGCCAACTCGCCTGCGCCCGCGACCTGTCGGCTGTGACCGGCGCCTGCATGGCGCTGCGCCGGGACACCTTTTTCGCCGTCGGCGGCATGGAGGAAAGGTTGGCCGTCACCTGGAACGACGTGGACCTTTGCTTGCGCGTGCGTGCGGCGGGCCTGCGAGTGATCTGGACGCCGCATGCCACGCTGCTTCACCGTGAAGGCGTGACCCGAGGCCTGGAAGCGGACGACCCGGTCAAGCTGGCCCGCTTCCGCCAAGAGCAGGCATTCATGCAGACGCGCTGGGAACAGGCAATGGATGTCGATCCGTTCTTGAACCCAAACCTTCTCGCCAGCGAGGCAGGCCCGCTGGTGCTGACCCGTCCCCGCGTTCGCCGCCCCTGGCAGCGGTGACAGCGCCGCATCCAAACCGGCAGTGGTTGCGGAAGGATGGCAAAGCTGCCATCTCGCCGCCCGTGATGCCACACCTATCCCTGGTCACGACGTGACTGCCGCCCCAACCGCGCCGCCGGTCACTGCGGCACTGAGGCCGTCTCTGATGATGGACCTCCGGCCATGCTATGAAGGGTTCGCCGGCATCCCCCAGGAAGCCCGTCTGCTGTTCGCGATGTTTTCCGGCTTCCCGCTGCGGCGCTTCGGCGGCCTCGCCTCCGGCATTCACTACACGTCCCGCCGTCCCAGGATGCGCACGCCCTATGAGAGGATGCTGGCGCAGACACAGGTGCTGATCAGCCAGGACACCAAGCGCACGCACTGGCTGCTTGGCTTCAGCCTGCTGCCCAACTTCGTCAAGCGGCGCATCTTCCGCCCCTACCTGACGCTGACCGAGGTTTTCCGGCGCGAGAAGCTCGACCTGAAAATCGATCCCGAGGTTTTCGAGGACTACCTCTGGATCAAGCTGTTCGACCGCACGCTGGCGCCGCACGACCGGCCCTTTGTGCCGCGTGCCGAGTATTTCGCCACGGAGATGGGGCATGAATACGCGCGCTCGCTGACGCTGCTGCCGCGCGTGTTCGAGCGGCGGGTGGAAACGCAGGGATGGGACGTGTTCTTCGCCGCGACCGTCTCTCCCTACAGGCTGGCACCGGGCACGGCGAAGGTGATTCGCTATTACGATGCCCTGCCCCTGCTAAGCCCGCACACCGTGGGGGAGCCCTGGCCTCACGCCCTCAGCCATGCCCGCATGCTGCGCCGGAACATCGAGGACGGGGCCACGTTCTTCTGCGATTCCGAGCCGGTGCGGGACGACGTGCTGCGCCTGTTCCCCGAGGCGGAAAAACGCGTGCACACGATACCCGTGATGCTAGCGTCGGAGTACCGTCCCGACGTGCGGCCGGAAAGCGAGTTGCGCACCATCCTCGCCCGGCGCGCCAGCCCGGCCACCGCCGCCAGTCGCAAGGCCGCCGAACCTGCCTCCCTGCCGCGCCTGATCATGGCGGTTTCCACGCTGGAACCGCGCAAGAATTACCTCAAGCTGTTCCATGCCTTCGAGATCGCCCGGCGCATGACCAAGCGGCCCATGCAGTTGCTGATCGTGGCCAATCCGGGCTGGCGATCGGATGCGGAACTGGCGGAACTGAAAATGCTGGTCCGCGAGGGGGCCTACCACCTCAGCGGTGTGCCGCTCGCGGAACTGCGCATCCTTTACTCCATGGCGCATTGCGTCGTTGCGCCAAGCCGAGCGGAAGGTTTCGACTATTCGGGCGCGGAAGCGATGGCCTGCGGCACGCCGCTGCTGGCGTCTGGAATCCCTGTTCACCGCTGGGTTTACGGCGATGCCGCCGAGTATTTCGACCCGTACGACGAAGTTGAACTGGCCAGGCTGATAGCCCGAGTCGTCGAGTTGCCGCGGGAGGAAGGCCATCTGGCCGCGCTTCGGGAACGCGGGCTGCGCCAGGCGGCGCTTTATGGTTCGCAAGCCCTGGCTCCGCGATGGGAGAGCGCAATCCGCAGAGTTGCCGCCGAACATCCCATGAAACGCCGTTAGGGAGACAGGATAGGGCCGTTCACGCGGGACCGGCACGGGCGCCATGACCTCGCCGCAAACGTTCCCCCGTTCACGAACTTGCCTCAAGCATGAATATCCCGTGAGAACTGGGGCGGCAAAGGCATCCACCCATAGGTTTTCTGGATGCCGGCTTTCGCTCTGCTATCCGAACCGTTATCCGATCCGGGTTGGCCACCGGCGGTGAGCCAACCATGGAAGGAACCAGCACATCATGTCATCAAGCTCGGATCCTGGCGCCGGTTCGCGGTTGCCGGATGACAGCCCTCCACGGCTGAACCTGCGGACGCGCCTGTCAGCGCGATCCTGGAGGCAACGGGCGAAGCTACCCGGACAGAATGTCCCCGCCTTGTCGTCCTCCCCTGGCAACATGTCCGGTCCAGGTTCGTCTGGCGATATCGACACGTATTGGGAAAACGCCTTCCCCCTGATCGACGGCTGGGTGAACGATCGCTGGCGAGAGCATCTCAAGCTCGTCAACGAAACCCAGAACAGCCTCGGGATCACCGGCCAGATCGCGGAGATCGGGGTCTTCCATGGGAAGCTGCTCATCGCCCTGGCGCATCTTGCGCGGCATGGCGGCAAAATCACCGCCATCGACGTGTTCGATGACCAGAGCAAGAACATCGACGGCGCGGGCGTCGGCAACCTGGACCAGCTAAAGTCCAACATCGAGGCATACGGGCCTGCGAGCGACCTCGATTACGCTTATGTCAAGGCTGACAGCGCGAGCCTGAATGCAGCCGACATCGTGAAATTGACGCAGGACCGCGGACCGTTCCGCATGTTCTCAGTGGACGGGTGCCACACGGCGGAGCACACGTTGAACGACCTGCTGACGGCGCAGGAATGTCTCGCGCCTGGCGGCGTCGTCATGCTCGACGACATGTTCCAGGCGCACTGGCCCGGCGTCACGGAGGCCGTCGGACTGTTTTACTCCCGGTATGTGCCTCGGGTGAAGCCTTTCCTTTACTGCGCCCACAAGATGTTCTTTGTCGGTCATGGCTGGCACGCTGATTTCTTGCGCATCTGGACCGAGCAGTTCGGGCAGCGGCCGGAGGCGAAACTGACGCAGATGCATGGCAGCCCCTTCCTGTCGCTCTTCCCTTGATCTGGCTGGTCCATTTTGCCAAGCCGCCAGCCTCGGCATGCCAACAGTTGTTTTGATTAAGTAAAGACCGTAAAAGGGAACGCCAGCAGAAGTACAGTTGCGCAAGAAGTCATCCTGGGTGCCTCTTGAACAAAAGCGCCGCGCTGCCGCCCATCATGCTGCTCGGGTGCGGCAAGCGCAGCAGTGCTCGGCCTCAAGTAATCCACCCAATGCAAGGCCAACCGCTCACGACAGAAGGACCTGCGAGCTGACGAAACCAGAGAAGGATGCATGCATGACAGGTAAACGCCGTCAGCCTGGTGATGCAGCCGGTAGCAGGCCTGGATTACGCCAGGCTTGAACGCCATCGACAATAACCGTCGGTAGTTCCGGGCTGACCGACAGGATGGCCGGGCGTTCGATGTCCAGATGCCAGCCTGCCCTCAAGAAAACATCGAACAACTGGCCTTCAATCTGGCGGGAGTGCGTGCCAACAACAACGTATGAAACCTTCTCGCGCAAGGTCGGCAGGCTGCCGCGGATGAAATCAAACTCGCCGCCTTGGATATCAATATGCAGCAGGTCAATCCGGGAATGGGGCGCGACCAATTCCGCCAATGTGATCATCGGCAATGCCTCGTAATCACCTGACCGCAGCGCTTCCTCGCGTTGGGTTGCGTTGCTGTCGAAGATCGGCTCAAGGCCCCAGGCGACACCGGCTCGCTCCTGGCGGGGAAACAGCGCCGTGCCACCCTTGGCCGCCGCGATGCCGCGGTGCAGCGACACCTGGTCTGGCTCAAAGCCGTTGATCGCGCACGCCTCGCGAGCGAAGGCAAGGTGGCCCTCGTCGCCCTCGACGCCGATCAGATGGACGTCATGTCCGCAACGGCGAGCGGCGACGCCGGTGTTGTTCATCCAGCATCCCCAGCCACAGCCGAGCTCGATCATCGTGAAGCTGTCCTGGGCCAGGTCAACGGCTCGTAGCGCCGCGCCCCATTCAGCTATGTCAGCATGCCAGTTGGCCGGCATGGGGGGCGCCTCGACCTCTCCGGCCCGTCCGGCGAGGATGGTGGGGAAGAATTTCGGGTCGATAAGCACGCCTAGGCAGTTTGTTAAGTAGCCTGGCCGCGGGAGCAGGTTGGGCACGGCGTGGCGGGATATCACCGATACTGGATCGAAACAGGTATTGTAGTGGTGGAAAGGACTTTGTTCGCCACCGGCCGATGCCTCGCATGCCGCCAGCTTCGCCAGCAGCACTTGCTTCTCCTCCAGGAGCGCCCTGAAAGCGTCGTACAGGCGGCGAATCGGCGGGATCAGCAGGGCAACGTCACGTACGGTGTTCATGTAGGCCATTCCCTGTCAGCTACCCTTTCGACTTTGGCCACTTGGCGAAACTGGAGCAAATCGTGGATTGATTGCGACATCATGGCCACAATGTTCGAAGCAGCCCGCAGCGCCCTGGACGGTGATGCTTTCTGGAGCGAGCGCCCGTTCGAGCGCAGCGGACGGAAGGCTGAAAACGCTGGCAAATCCGCGAACCTTTGGGTTTGCCCATGATCGGCTGAGAAAGGCTTCCGGCAGCACTCCCCGCGCCTCAGGCGGCACGGTTGCCGCACCGGGTGACGATGTCCTCGCACGCCTCGTCGCCATGTGAAGCTTCAATCCAATCCCCTGGGTGGGGAAGCCGAATCCCTTGCATCGCACTGGGCGGCATGGCAGGCATTGACCAAGAACGCGGCATGGTCCGACATGTTCCAAAGGTTGAGACACATGAAAAGTGCCCACGCCAGGTGCTGGCCCTGACAACGGCGCAATGCTTGGCTTGGCTGGGAGTGGACAACATACGGGAGACAATGGCGATGGCCTTCAAGGGAAAGCCGCCTGGCAATGGCGCCGGGGATATTTCAAAGCGGACAGAGGCGCTGCGCCCGGTCATCCTGCTCACCGCGAAACAAGCAGGCGAGGCTCGGCGGATGCGGCGCGCAGGCTTGTCCGCGGAAGATATCTCCGCGGCCATGGGTCAGCCCCTGGATGAAGTCGAAAAGGTCCTGGTCCAGATGCGCATGCCACGACCGGAAACCACCCGAGGAACCCTGAATGTGACCCTTGCGGCGCACCGCCTGATCATGCGCGAACGCCAGGGCGATGAACCAATCTGGACAACGGTTGACCGGATTCTGGATGAGTTGCTGCGGCTCAGGGCCGCGCAGGCCCCCGCCGAGGCGACCCACCGGCGCGGCGGGAGACGGGGCGAGGCGGAAACGCTCTTGCCCCTGCTCGCGGGACTTGCGTGACAGCGAAGGCTACCGGCAAGGGCTGATGATGTCGCCATCCACGGGATCTGGCCAGGAAGACGTCGCTGATGGTCCGGCCAAGCGAGGCGGAGCCGAAGCGGCGATCCAGCACCACTATGACGTGAGCAACGCGTTCTATGCTTTGTGGCTTGATGAAACCCTGACTTATTCGTGTGCCTTATGGAACGAGGGCGATCCTGAGGATCTTGCGGCCGCGCAACGGCGCAAGCTTGATTTCCATCTTGCCGCGGCTGGCGCATCCCGTGCGTGCCGCCTCCTTGACATCGGCTGTGGTTGGGGGAGCTTGCTCGACCGTGCGCTGAACCATGCGCAAGTAGAGGACGCCACCGGCCTGACGTTAAGCGAGGCCCAGTTCCAACATATCTCCGCTCGCCAAGACCCGCGGCTGCAGGTCCGCAAGGAAAGCTGGATCGACCATGCGCCCTCGCGCAAGTACGATTCGATCGTGTCGATTGGCGCGCTTGAACATTTCGCCAGCCCAGGCGACACGCCGCGTCAGAAGATCGGCCTTTACCGTGAATTTTTTCAGCGCTGCCGATCTTGGCTCCGGCCCGAGGGCGCGATGTCGCTGCAAACGATCGCTTACGGCACGATGCAGCCCAAGGAGAACAACGAGTTCATCAGCACGCAGATTTTCCCGGACTCTGAATTGCCGCAGCCCCACGAGCTGCTGGAGGCGGCGAGCGGCTTGTTCGAGTTGACATTGTTGCGGAATGACCGGCTTCAGTACGGGCGAACCTGCGACCTGTGGTACCGGAACCTGCGCCGCCGCCGAGCCGAGGCGGTGGCAATAGTGGGCGAGGAGAAGGTGCGGCACTACGAGAAATACCTGCGAGTGTCTTCCTTTGGCTTCCACTCAGGGAGAGTCGGGCTGTTGCGCCTCGCCTTGCTGCCGGTCGCGTAAGGGAAACGGACAGCAAGGTGTTGCGGCAGTGGACGCGTGACGGGCGGCGCTGCCACGCAAAAGGCCAGGATGACTGAGGAATAGTCAGTTCGCGGCACAGGAACGCCGCTGGATCGCCAAGCCATGCAGGGAATTGATCATCAGGTCAGGGCACCGGCCTCGTTTCGGCTGCCGCGAGGCATGGTTCTTGCTCGGTAGCATTCAATCATGGGTCCAGGCCCCCAACGTTCGCCAACCGTGAACAGGAGAACAGGCTGAGCGCGATGCAACGCATGGCGGCAACGCTGAGGCGCACCGCGACGCAGGTGCTGCCAACGATATTGGGCATCATCGTGTTGTGCTTCTGTTTGCTGCGACTTGTGCCCGGCGACGTTGCCGACGTCCTGGCGGCTGAAAACGGTTCGGCGACCGCGGAAACCATGAGCGCGATGCGCCAGCGCTTTGGCCTGGACCAGCCAATGCTCATGCAACTGGCCAGCTACCTGAACCACCTTGCGCATTTCGATCTCGGTTATTCCGCCCGCTTCGGGATGCCGGTGTCGCGGCTTATCCTGGAACGGCTGCCCAACACGCTGCTGCTGATGCTCTCCGCCTTGAGCATGGCGCTGGTGCTGGGCATCCTCACGGGCTGGGTCATGGCGATCTTTGCCGGACGCTGGCTGGACCGCGTGCTGCAGGTGGTGGTGCTGGTGTTCTACTCGACGCCGGGGTTCTGGGTCGGGCTGATGGCGATCGTGCTGTTCTCGGTGAAACTCGGCTGGCTGCCGTCCAATGGCAGCGAGACCGTGGGCGTGCCGCTGTCTGGGCTTCCCCGGCTGCTTGACCGCGCCTCCTATCTGGCGCTGCCGTCGCTGGCCTTGTCGTCGTTCTTCATCGCGGTCTATGCGCGGCTGACCCGAGCCACCATGCTGGAGGTGCTGGGGCAGGACTTCATGCGCGCCGCGGCGGCCAAGGGACTGCACCCTGTCACGCTGCAATTCAGGCACGCCCTGCGCAACGCCCTGATCCCGGTCACCACGGTCGCCGGCATCCATCTGGGCAACCTGCTGGGCGGCGCGGTGGTGGTGGAAACCGTCTTCGGCTGGCCCGGCATGGGCCGTCTGGCAATGGATGCCGTCACCGGGCGGGATTTCAATGTGCTGCTGGGCGTGCTGCTGCTGTCTTCCATGATCGTCATCGCGGCCAATGCCGGCATGGACCTGCTTCAGGCCTGGCTCGACCCGCGGATTCAGGCGTAGCGGCATGAGCGTTCTGACCCAACCTCCGGCATTGGCGGAACCGCGCCGCCCAACCCGGCCGCGCCACCGCCTGCTGCGCGCCGCCTTGCGTAACCCAGCGTTCCTTTTCGGCCTGCTGATCCTGCTCATGGTGATCGGCGTCGCGGCGGCGGCCGGCAGGCTGTTCCCCGACGACCCGCTGGACATGGTCGCCGCGCCGACCCTCTGGCCGGGCCAGGACCCAGCGTTCCCACTCGGCACCGACAGCCTCGGACGGGATGTCGCGGCTGGACTGGCTTACGGCGCGCGGGTGTCGCTGCTGGTCGGTGTCTCGGCCGCCGCGATCGGCCTCGTCATCGGCACGCTGGTCGGCGCTTTCGCGGGCTATTTCGGCGGCTGGCCGGAAACTTTGCTGGGGCGGCTGACCGAACTGTTCCAAACCGTGCCGGCCTTCCTGCTCGTCATCGTCATCGTCGCCATTGGGCAGCCCTCGGCGCCCGTCATCGCGCTGGCGATCGGCATCGCCTCATGGCCCACCGTCGCCCGGCTGGTCCGTGCCCAGTTCCGCTCCCTGCGCGAGGCGGAGTTCATCGCCGCCGCGCGCTCCCTCGGCTACGGCTCGGGGCGGATCATCTTCCGTGAGATCCTGCCCAACGCGATGGCACCCATCATCGTCACTGCTTCGGTGATGGTCGCCAACGCCATCCTGACCGAGGCCGGCCTGTCATTCCTCAACATGGGTGACCCCAACCTTGTCAGTTGGGGCAGCATGATCGGCGACGGGCGGCCGCTGCTGCGGACCGCCTGGTTCCTGACGGCCTTGCCGGGCGCCGCGATCGCGCTGACGGTGCTGTCGCTCAATCTGGTAGGCGACGGGCTGAACGACGTCTTGAACCCACGCTCCGGCCTGGCCTGATGTCGCATCTGCTCGACGTGCGGGATCTCGCCATCGGCTTCCCCGGACAGGTCGCGGTGCACGGCGTCAGCTTTCACATCGACCCCGGTGAAACCCTGGCGCTGGTGGGCGAAAGCGGCTGCGGCAAGTCTGTCACCGCCTTCGCGCTGATGCGCCTGCTGCCGCCGACCGCCCGCATCCTGCGCGGCCAAGTGCTGTTCAACGGCGCTGATCTCCTCACCGCAACAGCCCCAGCGATGCGCGGCGTGCGCGGAAAGCAGATCTCGCTGATCCTGCAAGAGCCGATGACCTCGCTGAACCCGGTGCTGACGGTCGGCGCGCAGATCAGGGAGGTGATCCGCCGGCACGAAAACGTCTCCCGAGCCGCCGCCCATCGCCGCGCCGTCGAACTTCTGGACGTGGTGGGTATCCCGGAGCCGCCGCGCCGAGCGGAAGCGTTCCCGCATAATTTTTCGGGCGGGATGCGGCAGCGGGTCATGGTCGCCATGGCCGTCGCCTGCCAGCCGCGGCTGATCATCGCAGACGAGCCGACAACGGCGCTGGACGTGACGATCCAGGCGCAGGTGCTGGACCTGCTGGACAACCTGCGCAAACAGTTCGGCATGGCGCTGTTGCTGATCACCCACGACCTGGGCGTCGTCGCGCAATGGGCCGACAGGGCGACCGTCATGTATGCCGGCCGCATCGTCGAGCAGGCCTCGGTGCGGCCATTCTTCCGCCGGCCACGGCATCCCTACGCGCGCGGCTTGCTTGGCGCATCGGTCAATGAGGCCGGCAGCGAGGCGGAAGCCGGCCATTACACTACGCGCCGGCTGGTCGAAATCCCTGGCTCCGTCGCCTCGGCGGCAAGCGAGCCAGGATGCCCCTTCGCGCCGCGCTGTCCCGAGATGATCCCCGCCTGCCGCGCCGCGCCGCCGCCTTTGGAAGCGGTGGCGGAGGGCTGGGACGTGGCTTGCATCAGGGCCAGCCGGACGGAGGTGAGGCATGTCGCTGCTGTCGGTTGACGGGCTGCGCGCCCGCTACGTGACACAGGGCCGCGTCATCAACGCCGTGGACGGGGTGTCGCTGGACGTGGACCCTGGCGAAACGGTGGGACTGGTGGGGGAAAGCGGGTGCGGCAAGTCCACCCTCGGCAAGACCATCCTGCGCCTGCTGGACCCGGTCGAGGGCAGCATCCGGTTTCGCGGCCATGACATCGCCGATCTCAGCCAGCACGCGCTGCTGCCGTTCCGACGGCGGATGCAGATGGTGTTCCAGGACCCGTTCGGCTCGCTGAACCCGCGCCAGACCGTGGGAACGTTGCTGGCCACGCCGCTGAAGGTGCACCGGCGCGGCAACCGCGCGGATCGTCGCCGGCGCGTGCTCGACATCATCGCCCGCGTCGGACTGCCGGCGGAGGCGCTGGACCGCTATCCGCACGAGTTCTCCGGCGGCCAGCGGCAGCGCATCGGCATTGCCCGCGCCCTGGCGCTGGAGCCCGAGGTGATCATTTGCGATGAGCCGGTGTCGGCGCTGGACCTGTCGATCCAGGCGCAAATCCTCAACCTGCTGGTCGATCTGAAGCGCAGCCTGGGCCTGAGCTACCTGTTCATCTCGCACGACCTTTCGGTGGTGCGCTACTTCGCTGACCGCGTGCTGGTGATGTATCTCGGCCGCATCGTCGAAAGCGCCGGCCATGCCGAGCTGTGGCGGGAACCGCGGCATCCCTATACCCGCGCGCTGCTGGCGGCCGTGCCTCGGCCCGACCCGGAACGGCCGCGCGGCATGGTCGGGTTGCGCGGCGAGCTGACCGCGCCCGAGGTTGGCGGCTGCCGCTTCCGCGCCCGCTGCCCGCAAGCCTTTGATCGATGCCGGTCAGAGGAACCGGCGCTGCGCAAGGTGGCGGCTGGACATCTGGCCGCGTGCCATCTGGCCTGATGACAGTTCCCATGCCCAAGGA
>CAXTXZ010000008.1:0-5168 GCA_964248015.1 uncultured Rhodopila sp.
GTCCGGCAGGCCCGCGACCTTTTTCCAGATCGCGGCGGCGTCGTCGTCCTCAGCGAAGACGGTGACCAGCAGGCGGTCGCTGGGCAGGCCGTAATCCTTGGTCACGAGGTCCCAGGCGTAGGGGATGGCATAGTCCTTGAAGTAGTCGCCGAAGCTGAAGTTGCCGAGCATTTCGAAGAAGGTGTGGTGGCGGGCGGTGTAGCCTACGTTGTCGAGGTCGTTGTGCTTGCCCCCCGCGCGCACGCATTTCTGCGACGTGGTCGCCCGGCTGTAGGGGCGTTTCTCCTGCCCGGTGAAGACGTTCTTGAACTGCACCATGCCGGCGTTGGTGAACATCAGGGTGGGGTCGTTGCGCGGCACGAGCGGGGAGCTTGCCACCGGCGCGTGGCCGTGGCGGGCGAAGTAGTCCAGGAAGGCGGCGCGGATGTCGTTGCTGCTGGCCATGATGGGTGGTCTGGGTCCCCGTGTGTGCGCTTGATCGAGGGTATCACGTAGCGCAGGGGCGGGGCGGAGTCACGAAGGGTTAGGTCTGGCTGGCAGCGGACCCGTCGCTTTCAAGAGAGAGGGCAGGCCGGGCCACGAAGCGGCGAAGGCCCTGCTTCAGCAAGACGGTGTTGAAGTTCATCAGCAAAGCCGTCGCGCAGCCGCTGAGGCGGAGATAGGCGGGCGTCTGGGCTTCATGCACCGGCAAGAGGTGTTCGACCGCCTTCAGTTCGAGAAGCACGGTTTTCGCCACGATGATGTCGGCTCGGTAGCCTTTGTCGATATGCATGCCTTCGTAAACGAGGGGCAAGGGGACTTCTTGTTCGAACGTGATGCCGTCGTTGTGGAGTTCCCAGCATAGGCACTGGGCGTAGACGGATTCCAGCAGTCCGGGTCCGAGTTTCCTGTGCGCCTTCATGGCCAGGCTGATGATCCTTTCGGTCAGCACGGGTCCGGGTTCGGGCGATCTGGCTTTCATGGCTTCTTATGGTGTTTGGTGGTTAACGGTGGGTTAACCGATAGAGTTCGGGTTGTTTCGGCTTAGGTTTTTCGACGCAGAGAGCGCAGAGAAGAGCGCAGAGGTCGCAGAGAAGGCTGTCGCTGCTTGGGTGGCATGGGCACATGCGCTAGGTGGGGCGCATGGCTTCTCTGCGGACTCTGCGTTCCCTCTGCGCCCTCTGCGTCGAAAAAGAGCTTGCCTTCGGCACCCACGGCGGCGCGTTTCCCCGGCACGGGCAAATGGGTCAACGCATCATGCGGCACGGCGCGGCAGGAAGCTGCGGCCTCCGTCGGGGCTGGTGACGAGGCCGCCTACGCGGGTCAGGGCAGCCAGCACGGCCTCGACCTGCGGCAAGACGCGGCGGCCCTGGCGGAAGCGGGCGGACAGCGCGGTGGCGTTGAGCGGCTCGGCGGCGGTGTTGAGCATCGACAGCACGGCGGCGGTCTGCTCCAGTTCGCTGGCGGGGAAGGACGGCTTCGGGCCGATGGCGGCTGCGCTGGCCGGGTCGTTCATCGTGCCGCCGGTCAGGGCAAGCTTGTCCTTGGCGTTGCCGAAACGCGGGATTTGGTACTCGGGGCGGAGCCAGCGGACGTGGCCGGCGGCTTCTTCCCTCACGCGCTCCTGGTTGAGGGCCACGAGGTTGCCGAGGATTTCGTTCTCGCTCAGGTCGGCGGCCCATCCGTAGGCGGCGGCGACGGCGGCATCCAGGTTGTCGTGGCATTCCTTCAGGATCAGCACGAGGCCATCGTCGAAGACGCGGCGGGCGGCGGGATCGAGGCCGGCGGGCGCAATGCCGGCGCGCAGTTTCTCCAGCACGTTGTAAAGCCCAGTCAGCGTGAGGTGCGGGTGCTCGGCCAGCACGCGCTTGCGGTGGGCGTCGAGGTCCTCGGCGATGGCGCGGATGCGGTGTTTTTGCAGGTCGTCGGCGGCGGGGAAAGGGAAGGGGTCGAAGCAGCGAGACTTAGAATAGCGCGGATCATTGCCCATCCCAAGCCAGCCACCAGCGCGCATGGCCCAAACGACATGAAAACGTGCAGACATAACCCCAAGCGCGAACGCATCATCCAAGCCGATTGCAACAATCATGTTATCTGGAAGTATCGAATTGTCAAGAAATTGGAAGACGCGATGCTTGGCCGTCTCGACTGTCGCAACGTAGCGAGATAAGCCACTGGTAAATCCCCGCATTACTGTATTCCTGCGCCCGAAAAGCCACCAATTTACCCGCCTATATTCCTCATTATTTGTATCACGTTCGGGCTTTACATTAATAAGTAAATGCTGATATAATTCAGGGTAGTAATTACGTATGTGATCGACCCCACGGCCGTCAAGATCGATCACCATTACTCCGCGGGACCGACCAGTCAAATCACGGCCGTTACGATATTCGCGAATATGCTTTTCCAGTCCCGGACGCCGGCCGAGTCCAAGATGTGCTGCTTCGTTGCGTGTAACGATAAACCCAGCGCCATGCAGCTTCACGCCGGGCGACGACAATCCCTCGTTCGCTAGCAATGCTATCGTTTTTGTAACATCCACCCCAACCGTCAAATCCGAATTGATGATGCCACTAAACTCCGAAAACTCAATCACGGGGGAATCTGTATCCAGTCCAGCCTCCCGCACGACCTCCCGCAATACTCCCTCGCGCGTCCCCGCCTCACCCACGGTCATGGCGATCCGCACCGCCGCCGCGTCGCGTGTCGCCTTTGTCCAGGGGTGGTCCGGAACCGCCATCACCAGCGACATGGGCGTCTTCGCCAGCAGGCGCCGCTCCATCACCCGCCGCTGGAACACCTGGCTGATCGAGTTCGTCGTAACCAGGCCGAAACGGCGCAGCACGGTGCCCTTGCTCGTCAGCAGCCCTGCCGCGTGATCCCACCAGTACATCACCAGATCGGCCGACTCGTTCATGGCGGAGTGCGCCTTCCACAGCGCCTCGGTCCACTCATCGCCGAGGCGCGCGCGGATGTCCTTGCCGCCGATGAAAGGCGGGTTGCCCACGATGAACTCCGCTGGTGGCCAATCCGGCTGGCGCGGGTTCGCGTAAGTATGCACCTCAACCATGGACCCGTCCCCGGCCCGTCGCGTCACCGGCAGTCCCAGCGCGTCGCGTGCAAGGCTGACATCCGCTTGCAGCACCGCATCGAACCGGCCCTGTATGTTGTGGTACGCTTTCAGGATCGGTTCATCCGGCACCCCGCCCTTGGTCCGGAAGTGCCACTGCAAATAGCCGATCCACAGCACCAACTCGGCGATGGCCGCCGCCCGAGGGCTTAGTTCCAGCCCCAGGAACTGGCGCGGGTCCACCGTGTGGCTTTCCAGCCCGGTCAGCGCTTCCTGCCCGCCCAGCGAGGCCAGCGTTTCCAGCACCTCGCCCTCCAGCCGCTTCAGCAACTCGAACGAGACATACAGGAAGTTCCCGGTGCCGCAGGCCGGGTCCAGGACCCGTGTCCGGCACAACGTGTCGTGGAACGCCTGGACGGTCGCCACCGCGTCCTTCGCCCGGCCGGCGGCTTTCTGCCGCTCCGCCGTGGACAGCGCCTGCTCCCAGTCGCCGCGCAGCGGTTCGATCACCGTGGCGACGACCAGCCGTTCCACATACGCCCGTGGCGTGTAATGCGCGCCGAGCCGGCGGCGCTCCGTCTTGTCGAGGGCCTGTTCCAGCAGCGTGCCGAAGATCGAGGGATCGACCTCCTTCCAGTCGAATGACGCGGCGGCGCGTAGCTCGCCGATCTCGGCGCGGCCGAGCGGCAGGACGGTCCGGGCGCGGAAGAACTCGCCGTTGAAGCGGCGGACCTTGGCTTCCAGCGCGAAGGCGAACCCGCCGGTGTCCATCGCCTCCCACAACTGGCCGACCAGATGGACGAAGCGGGACGGGTCCGCCTCGCAGCGTTGCAGCAGGTCGCGGAAGCCGCGCTCCGGCAGCAGTTCGATGCCGGGGGAGCAGGCGAACATGGTGAACAGGCAGCGCATGAGGAACATCGCCACGTCCTCCGCGCCGTGGCCGGCGTCCTCCAGCGCCTTGGACACCGCCGCGAGCCTTTCGGCGATGGCGCGGGTGACGCGGGCGGTTTCGCGCGCCGGGTCCAGTTGCCTCGGGTCGGTCCAGATGCGCGCGAGGCGGTCGCGGATGTCGGGGCGGCGCAGGTCCTCCAGGTAGACGCGGAAGGACTGGCGGTCGGGGAACTGGGCGTAGTTCTTCCCCTGGCCGGAGAAGTCGGCGTAGGTCTCGATCACGTGGCCGACGTCGCAGACCAGGATGAAGGGCGGCCAGCCGTGGTCGTTGGGCAACGCGCGGGCGTAGTCCTCGGCCTGGCGGCGGGCGTTGAGCATCAGCACGTCCCAGGTGCGGCTGGCGTCGCGCACGCCGCGATGGGCCGGTTCCATGCCGGGGAGGCGCGGCACGTCGATCTTCTTCACGCCGGGCTTCTGGCGGGACTGCTTGGCTTCCAGGACGAAGCAGCCGCGCTTGTAAAGGTCGATGCGGCCCGCGCCCTGGCTGCCGTCGGCGGCGTGGCGCCTGACCGCGCGTTCAAAGACATAGTCGTTTTCGGCTGTCGTGGCGGCGGCGGGGGCAGGGCGGGCGACGCCGAGCACGTCGCAGAGTTCCGAGAGGAACAGGGCGTAGTTGGCGCGTTCCTGCCCGCCTTCCTGGCCCTGCCAACGGGCGATGAAGGCATCGATCTGGGTGATGTCGTTCTTCATGCAGGTTGGACAGGCGCGAGGATCATTGTGACAGGATAGAGTGACGGCATCAGGGGCGCAACGAAATGGCGGCAGTCCCTGTCAGGCTTCTTTAGGGCACTGGCCAAAGCCCGGCTGACGCCTCCCGTGCCTGGCAAGCCAGCCTTTCAACATCACAAAGACGTTCCTGTGACTGGACCGGTTACGGCGGCAACCGATAGGGTCCCGTCCGATGCTGAGTCGTTGCCTTCTGCTGCTTGCCTGCGCCGGCGCCTTGTCGGGATGCGGGTCTTTCCTGACAGCGTCAACCGCCGATGTGGCCGGCATCGCCGGCGCCGGCATCGCAGGCGCCGTCAGCAAAAGCCCAACGGCCGCGGCGGCGCTAGGCCTTGGCGTCGCGTCCGTTGGCAATGCCAGCTTGCAGCGCCTGGCGCGTGACGTGCCTCGCGGCGGGCAGGCCCCGCTGGCGCCGGGCCTCCCGCAACAGGTGTTCCGG
>CAXTXZ010000008.1:5178-9981 GCA_964248015.1 uncultured Rhodopila sp.
CAATGCCAGCTTGCAGCTTCTGGAGCGTGACGTGCATCGCGTCGAGCAGGACCAGATCGCGCAGGCCGCGGGTCCGTTGGAACCGGGCGTGGTCGGCCATTGGAGCGTCTCGCACGTCGTGCCGGTCGAGGACAACGAGCACGGCGACCTTGTTGTCACCCGCCTAGTGGGCGCCGCCGACTTCAACTGCAAGGAAATCGTCTTCTCGGTCGATACGACAGCCAGGAAAGAGCCGAAACGAGGGTTTTACACAGCCACGGTGTGCCAGGATGGCGCCGTCTGGAAGTGGGCGACCGCCGAACCGGCGACGGCGCGGTGGGGTTCGCTGCAATGAAGGCCCTGCCCCTGGTTCTTGCCCTGCTTCTGGCGGGATGCAGCTCCGCGTCGGAGATCGCGGGCGTCGTGACCGGTGGCGTGGTGGGCGTGGCCTCCGGCAGCCCGGCCATCGGTTTCGCCGTGGGCGTGGCGACGGACGCCGGCGCGACCTACACGTTCCGCTACATCGCGCGGACCCGGCAGGGCGCGGAGCAGGATGCGATCGCCCAGGTCGCCGGCGACCTGCCGGTCGGCGCCAAGGCTGCCTGGAAGATCGAGCACACCGTACCGATTGGCGATGAGCACGGGCAGCTTCGTGTTGTCCGCGCCATTGATTCCCCATTGGCCGCCTGCAAGGAGATTGCGTTTTCGGTGGACGAGGGCAAAGGCGAGAAGCTGAAGCGTGACTGGTTCACGGCAGATGTGTGCAAGCAGGCCGAAGCCTGGAAATGGGCCTCGGCGGAGCCAGCAGTCGAACGTTGGGGCTTCTTGCAGTAAGATCACCGCCACGGCCGAGCGACCTGCGAGGATGCCCCTGCTGTTCCCGCTGAGCCTGTTGTGCGAGACTTTGCCCATGAAGGAACGCATCGACACCTGGCTGAGGCTGTGCCCCGATCCGGCCGCTGATCCTCTGCCCGGGATGCGCGAAGCGGGATTGCTCGATCCCGCGCCTGATTACGCAACGATTGCCCGGATCAAAGCCGCCATTGTCGAGCGGACCGGCTTGCTCGGCGTGGCCAGCGCATGGGGCGGCCGGCAACTGGTCGGCCGTCACTTCCTGGGTTTTGGCAGCGACGCGCAACGATCCGCCTGGCTTGGGCGCGCGCTGGCGGTCGCGATTTCCGAATCCAAGGCGGGCGCGCATCCCAAGCTGCTGACGACCCGGGCGGAGAAGACCGCCGCCGGCTTTCGCATAACCGGGGAAAAGGCGTGGGTCAGCAACGGACCCTCCGCCAAAGCCATCATCGTCTTCGCCATCACCGCGGAGCACGAAGGTCGCAAGCGCTACAGCGCATTCATTGTGCCGCGCGACACGGCAGGCGTGATGATGTCGGCCATGCCCGGCTTCCACGCGCTCCGCCCATCGCAGCACTGCCTGCTGCGCCTCGACGGCAGCGTGGTCCCGGACAGCGCGGTGCTGGGAGAAGCCGGATCGGCCTATGAACGCATGGCCCTCCCGTTCCGCGACATCGAGGACGCGGTCGGCAGCTTCGGCATCCTTGGGGCGTTGCGCCATGCGGTCGCGCTGTGCGCCAGCCCGCCCGGCACGGACCCGGCCGCCCTTGGCGCCATTGTCGCGCTGAACTCGGTGTTCGCGGCCGGCGCCGAAGCGGTCATCGCGACGCTCGACGCCGGTCGGTTCAAAACGGGCGATGCGACATTGGTTGGGCTGCGCATCCTGGCAGGGCAGATCGTCGAACGGTTGAGGGCGCTTTCCCTGGCAACGACAACTGATATCCTTGCTGACCTTGAGGCCATCCTGGCCATCGCCCCAGGACCACGGATGGCGCGTCAGGCGCATCTGGGACAAATGCTCCTGGAAGCGGGCGCGCAGGGCGCCGTGGCTTGAGTTTCCCGCTCCAGTCGCTTGCCGATCCGGCGTATCGGCCGACACACTAATGCCACACTGATAATGGCAACATTTGCCGTCGGAAGGTTGGGATTGGTGAAACGGATGAGAACGGCAAGCAAACCCTCCGGGCTGGCGCTTTGTTGAGAATCCGCACTGAAAGGTCATCTACCCAACAAGCGGCGGACACAATATATGCACTGCTGGCTATAAGTTTTGGAACGACTAGGAGAGATAGCATGGTATCGATGAAATTGTTTGTTGCGGCGGGTGCGTTGGCGACGGGACTTCTGGTTGCGCAAAGCCCGGCGAACGCGGAAGCGGGGGGTTGCCTTAAATACGGAGCGGCAGGGGCAGTTGGTGGTCATCTTGCCGGTCATGGCGTGATGGGTGCGTTGGCGGGTTGCGGCGCGGGGATGTGGACGCGTCACGAAGCTCGCAAGCATGCGGCGGATGAGCAGGCCGCAACGTCGGAGTTGAACAGGCAGAACAGGGCTCCTGAGTATCAAAACGGCAACGACGCGCCATCGCCGTTCTACCGCCAGTAAACGCGGTCAAATTCATCAAGGCGTGATTTTCGCTGAAGGGTTGATCCCGATAGCCACATGTCCATGAATGACTTGATGCGGCAAAGGCGGTTTGGGATGGAAGGAGCCTCCATACCCGACCGCCAAGCCTTATTTTTGCGCTGTACTGATTTACCGCTGGAAAATGTCTGATCCAATGCCGTCTTGAAGCTGCTGAAGTCAAGTATGGGCGGCGAAAGTGGAAGTCGAGCGCTGGAGGCTTCTCCATGAGAACGGCCGTTTGGGTGCTGCTGGCTTGGATCGTTTCAGCGTCTTTATGTCCCAGCAGCGCCTCTGCCGACGAGATCTGTCGTTTCACCGGAACGACTGACTATGATGGCCGTGCCGTAGCCACGACCAATGTCGCCGCGTCCAACGGCATGACGACGGTTGATGTCGTTGTGACATTTGACGCGACCATGATGTATTTGTTTCATATGCGCTATCTCGTTCAAGAGATAAGCACCTGGCGGGCTGGGAAACTGGAGAGCGTTGCCCTCAACACCCGCTACCTGGTTGACGACCAAATCATTCGGCAGCAATGGGACGTATTCCAGCGCGGGCCGGACGGGCTTCAGGGACGGCGGGTGCAAGCCAAGACGCTAGCGGAGTTTCGTCAACGGCACCCTGGCTTTGTGGATCATTGGAGCCCCGCGACATTTGGCCAGCCATGGCTTCAGGATTATCCGTCCGCGTCGTCAGAACGCCGAGCGGATCTCGACCTGAAGGGGCCAACGCTCCCGCCGGTTCTGCGCTCCCCGCTGGCGATGGCCTTCTACTGGGTCCGGTGGCTGCCGCGCACGGGCCAGGATGTGTCGGTGTTCCTGCCGGGCTTCAAGAGGGACCGGCTCGTGAACCTGGCGATAGCCGGTCGCTCGTCGGCTGGCGGAATGGAATGGTCCGCGCCTCTGCGCTATCCCGCGCTGAGCGAGCAACCCGCTTCCACCGCCGCGGCTCTTGTTTCTTCTGACCGGCGCCTGTCGCGGCTTAGCTTTGAGTTGCACGAGCCGCGTGGGTCCGCCCGCGGATTGATCCGCCAGGACGGCTGTCAGGGCGCAGTTGTGACGCCGGTTGATCGGCCGTGATTGATTGGGCGCATTGCTTGCGGACCAGCAGGCTTGGCAGGGTGCGCCGCTGCTATGCCAACTCGATCTGCACCTGATTGGTGTTATAGGTTGTCGCGCCACAGGGCGCCGCGCGGTCTTTAGTCAGCACGTTCGCGCATCCCTGGGCATCGGTCCCATCCGGTCTTGGGGCGTACCATGCGCCTTCCTTGATCGACACCACGCCGGGCGCGATGCGGTCCGTCACCTGCGCCGGCAGGATTGTCGCGCCGACATCGTTGAACACCCGCACGCGCTGGCCGTCCTTGATGCCGCGCGCCGCCGCGTCATCCGGATGCATCCAGACCGTGTCGGGATCGACGCGGGCAAGTCCGGGCTGGTTGCCATGGATGCTGTGCGTGCGGGCACGCGACTTGGGCGTGCACAGGCTTAACGGAAACCGATGCGCGTCATCCGCCGGGGCGATCCAGGTTGGGATCGGCGGGATGGCGCCCAACCCGTATGGATCGGGATCAGCGGCCAGAACCTCCGAATAGATCTCGATGCGGCCCGATGGCGTGGCGAACTTCACATGCTCCGGATCGCGGATTTGGCGGGCGAAGGCGACCGGTTCGGCGGGGGCGGGAAAGCGCGCCACGCCTTGTTTGGTGAACGCATCGAAATCGTCAACCGCGTCGGCGGTCAGGTCGCGCAGCCACGCGGCCTCGGTCTTGTCGTTGTAGCCGCTGATGCCGAGCCGTCGGGACAAGGCGTCGAAGATGTCCATGTCGTTGCGGCATTCGTGCATCGGCTCGATCGCCTGGCGCATGTAGATCGCGTAGTGCCCGGCGCCCGCCCAGGGCGTCTGCACGTCGTTTCTTTCCCAAAAGGTCGTTGCGGGCAGCACGATGTCGGCCATGCGCGCGGTTGGCGTCAGGAAGTGGTCCTGCGCGACGATGAACTCGACACCGTGCAGGGACGCCGCCATCTTTCCGGCGTTGGGGCATTGGTTGAACAGGTCGCCGCCCGACGAGTAGACCATCCGGATATCGGCCGGGTAGCCGCCCGACTTGCCGCGCGCGAGCAGGTCCGCCAGCAGGGGCGATGCCACCTTTGACTTGATCGGGTTCTTGCCGACAGGCAGGCTCTTGATCCCCGCCCGTCCTGTCGCGCCGTTGCTGACCCCGGAGTTGCCGCCGCTGATGCCGACATTGCCGGTGATCGCCGCCAGCGCGTAGGCGGCGCGATGGAACTGCTCGCCGAAGGCCGTGCGTCCGGCGGCATAGCCTGCCTGCAAGGCGGCTGGCTT
>CAXTXZ010000008.1:10081-22703 GCA_964248015.1 uncultured Rhodopila sp.
TAGGTGACGCGGACGGAGAACACTTCCGCCTCGGCCGACATGTTGGACCACAGCTCGGTGCAGCCGCCGAACATGTAAAGGAACCGCTGCGCCGCCACGCGGCCGTGCAGCATGGAGGTGCTGCCGGTGCGCGAGGCGTCCAGGATGGCGGCGTTGCCATGCGTCTCGCGGATACGCAGCATCTGGTTGGCGACGGCGTCCAAGGCCTCGTCCCAGGTGATCCGCTCGAACTGGCCGGAACCGCGTGGCCCCGTGCGCCGCATCGGGTATCGCAGGCGGTCGGGATGGTACGTGCGCTCGATCTGCCCGACGCCACGGGCGCAGGCGGGCAGCGGCGGGTGGCCGGGGTTCCAGCGTCGCGCGTCGGTGGAGATATGCACGATGCGTCCGTCGCGGACATGCGCGTTGACCACGCAACGGCCCCCGCAGTTGTGCGCGCAGGTGCTGGTGACAATTGTCTCGCCGGGCTTGGCGGCGGCGCGCGGGGCTTCGTAGATCGTCGCGCTCATTGGCAGACGACATTGACCAGGGCCTGTTGGCCGCCACGGACGGCGGCGGCGGCGCGCCCCAAGGCGGCCGGCAAGTCCCCAGGTTTCTCAACCCGCTCGGCGTGCCCGTCATGCGCCGTGACGATCTTCTCGAACGCCGGCGCGGGCAGGTTGGCCAGCAGGCGGCCATCGGCCTCGGCCGCGACGCCATGCGCGTACATGTCCAGGGTCGCGCCCCGCACCGCGCCATACAGCGCGTTGTTGTAGATCACCGTCATGACCGGCAGCTTGTGCATGTGCGACGCGTAATGACACGCTGTCGGGTTGGCGAACATGTAGGCGCCATCGCCTAGCACAGAGACAACGAGGCTCTCGGGCGATGCCAGCTTGATGCCGAGCGAGGCGGGCAGGCCCCAGCCGAGGCCGCCGGCCATGCTGACGGCGAACAGGCTGCCGGGCGTGCGCAGCGGGCAGTATTCTTGCCGGAACGAATATTCGCTGACCACCTTCGTGTCGTCATCGATCACGGCGCGCAGGCAATGGTTCAGCCAGGGCAGCGTGATGGCATTGCCTTGCCCCGCCTCCGCGGCCTCATTATCCCAGGCTGCATGCAGCTTGCGCGACCGTTCCCGCAGCCTGGCGCCGCGTTCTTCCACATGCGGGGTCGCGCGGGACGCGAGGGCGGCCTCCAGCGCCTCCAGCACGGACAGGCAGGTTGCCGTCAGCGTCAGGTCGGAGGGGAAACCGCGCATCGGCAGGCGGTGGTGCAACGGGTCCTCGCCGACCTGCGCGATGCGCGCGCCTGCCGGCGGCTGTTGCTTTGACGGCAGCCAGGGGACATCGGTGTCGAAGACGATCACCAGGTCGGCGTCCGCCAGCAACGGCCCCGGCAGGGAGCCTTGGAACATCGGGTGATCCGCGCCGATGGCAAAATAGCGGGTGTGATAGGGAATGACCGGCAGGGCGTAGCGTTCCGCCAGGCGCGCCAGCGCCACGCTGTCGCGCGGGTCCTTGCCCAGCATGCCGGTGATGACCAGCGGGTTCCTCGCCTCGGCGATCCAGTCCGCCAGCGTGTCGATATCGCTGCCTCGCGCCTCAGGGGGCTTGGATATCATCCGCCGGGCGTGGTTGCTTTCCACCGGCGCCTGCAAGACCTCGCCCAGCACCTCGCGCGGCAGGCTGAGATAGACCGGGCCTTGCGGCGAGGCCGAGGCGATCTCCAGGGCGCGGTCAACGGTGGAGGCCGCCTGGTCGCCGCGCTTCATCTCATAGTCCCACTTGACCACCTCGCGCAGCATGCCGGCCTGGTCGAACATCTCCTGCGCCCAGTGGATATGGGCGCTGCGGGACCCCTCGGCGCCGCTTTCGGTGAACGGCGTGCGGCCAGAAGTCAGCAACAGAGGCACCCGGTCGCGGCTGGCGTTGATCAGCATGTTGATCGCGTTCGCTGTGCCGACATTCGTATGCAGCATGACGGCCTGAGGCTTGCCGGTGACCGCGGTGTAACCATGCGCCATCGCCACGGCGGCATTCTCGTGCGGCACCAGCAGCGGCCGTGGGACTTTGCGGTTTGTCCTGGCGGAGCGGGAGAAGGCCTCGACAATGGGAGCGAAATCGGTGCCGGGATTGGCGAAGAGATACTCGATCCCATGGTCTGCCAGGGCTTGCAGGTAACACTCGGCGGCGATCTGGGTCATGGCGGGTTTCCTGCGTTGCGTATGGCTTGCCAGACGCGTTCGGGCGTGGCGGGCATGTCGATGTGCCGCACGCCAAGCGGCGCCAGGGCGTCGAGCACGGCGCTGATGACGGTCTGGGGCGCCGCGATGGCTCCCGCCTGTCCAGCGCCCTTGACGCCCAAAGGGTTGGCTTGGGTCGGCACGCCGGTCAGGGTGATGTCCAGGTCGGGCAGATCAACCGCGCGGGGTATCTGATAGTCCATGAAGGACCCGCTGAGCATCTGGCCAGAGTCTGGATCGTAGACGGTGCGTTCGGTCAGCGCTTGGCCGATGCCCTGCGCCAGACCGCCCTGCACCTGCCCGAGGGTCAGCAGCGGATTGATCAGGGCACCATAGTCGTCAACGCCCGTGTAACGATCCAGCGTGACGTGGCCGGTTTCGGGATCGATTTCAACTTCCGCGACGTGGCAGCCGTTGGGAATGGTGATGATGTCCAGCAGGTTCCAGACATAGCTGTCCAGGGACGCCTCACGGGAGACAGTCAGCAGATCCACCGATTGCTCCCCGGTTGTGAAGCGCCCGTCCGTGAAGCGAACTTGATCCGGGCGCGCCTGTAACAGCCTGGCGGCGATCGGCCTGGCCTTTTCAATCACCTGCTCCGCCGCCTTGAACAAGGCCGCTCCGCCCATGTGCATGGAGCGTGCGCCGCCGTGGCCGTTGCCCTCGGCCACTTCGGCGGTGTCTGCCTGGATGTAGTGGAACTGTTCCAGGGGCAGGCCCAACAGGTCGGAGGCGATCTGCGGGTAGGCGGTCTCGTGGCCCTGGCCGTTGCTTTGGGTGCCGATCAGCAGCGCAACGGAACCATCGGCCTGAAAGCGTATCTCGGCCCCTTCGTTCGGCGCGCCACGGGCGGTTTCCAGGAAGCACGCCACGCCCAGGCCGCGCCGCAGGCCGCGGCTTTCGCTGTCCGTTCGCCTTGCGGGGAAACCGGCATGGTCGGCGAGCGCCAGGACGTCGTCCATGTTAAGGGCGAAACGGCCGCAATCGACGAGGGTGCCGAGCGCCTTGCGGTAGGGGAAGGCGGCGATCAGGTTGCGGCGGCGCAGGTCGATGGGGTCGAAGCCGCACTGGCGGGCGGCCTTGTCGATCAGGCGCTCGATCAGGTAGTTCGCCTCAGGCTTGCCGGCGCCGCGATAGGCGTCGATGGGCGCGGTGTTGGTGAAGGCGGCGCGCACGTCCATGAAGATGGCGGGAATGACGTAGCCACCGCCCATGGCCGCGGCCGGAGCGTTGGTGGAGCTGCCCGGGCCGCCGCCCGACATGTAAGCGCCGAGGCCGGCGGCCGTGCTGACATCCAGCGCCAGGAATGTCCCTTGCCCATCCAGCGCCAGCCGGCCGCGCGACACGTTGTCCCGGCCTTGGGCGGACGACAGGAAATCCTCGCCGCGATCCTCCACCCATTTCACCGGCCGGCCCAGCAGGCGAGCGCTCCAGAGCAACAGCACCCATTCTGGATACAGGCAATTCTTGATGCCGAAGCCGCCGCCGACGTCCGGCGCAACGACACGCACCTTGTCGCGCGGACAGCGGAACACGGCATCGGCAAGCTGGTCGCGGATCGCATGCACGCTTGCCGCCGAAACAAACAGGTCGAACACGCCGTTTGCCCATGAGCCGATCGCGGCGCGAGTTTCCAGCGGCGCGATGACGAGCCGGTTGTTGACAACTTCAATGTCCACAACATGCTCGGCTGTGGCGAAGGCCGCCTGCACGGCCGCCGTATCGCCTTTCTGGAAACGATATGACTCATTGCCGGCATCCCACAGTAAAGGGGCATCCGGGCGCAACGCCGAGGGCGCATCGACCACGCAAGCCAGTGGCGAGTAATCCACCAAAACCTGTTCGGCCGCATCACGGGCAACAGACGGAGAACAAGCGACGACAAAGGCCACAGGATCGCCGACGTGCCGCACCCGTCCATTCGCCAGCGCGGGTCGTGGCGGCACGATCATTGGCCCTAGTGTCGCCACCGAAGTTGCGCAAGGCAACAGGCCGAGGTCGGTGATGTCGTCGTAGGTGTAGACGCCCGCCACACCTGGCAGGGCACGCGCAGCCCCTGCATCGATCCGCTCAATCGTTGCATGCGCATGAGGCGAGCGGACGACATGCGCGTGGAGCTGATCCGGCTGGTTCACGTCGTCCACGAAGACGCCGCGCCCGTTCAGGAAGCGCGCGTCCTCAAGACGTCGGATCGATTGCCCGATGAAGGGCGCCAACTCAGAATCCCAGCCTGCCGGTCAGGCCGTAGCCTTCCGCGAGATCCCGCAGCTTGCTCCACGTCGAGTCCTCGATGGGAACGCCGTTGGCTCGGCGTTCCTTTTCCTTACGGAACTCTATCTCGCCGGGGTAGAAGACTTCGGTGAAGCCTTGCGCCGGCGGGGTGGCTTTCAGGTATTCGGCGAACTCGGTCACTTCCTGCTTGAACACGCCAAGTTCGCGGAAGGCGGCGACGTTGAACACGGCGATGAAGCAGCCGTCGTTGTGCCGCCCGGTCGGCTCGATGCCGAAGCCGAGGCCGGTCAGCAGGCCGGACAGGATCTCGACGATCGCGGCAAGGCCGGTGCCTTTGTAGCCCTCGGTGCCGCCCAGTGGCAGCAGAGCGCCACCGGATTTCAGCACGCGCGGGTCGGTGGAGGGCTTGCCCTCGGCGTCAATGAGCCAGCCGGCGGGCACCTGGTCGCCCCGCGCGGTCGCCACGTTGATCTTGCCTGCGGCGGCGGCCGAGGTCGCCATGTCGAACACCAGCGGGCCTTGGAGGTTGGACGGCACGGCGAAGCAGAGCGGGTTGGTGCCAAGCCTCGCCTTCGCGCCGCCATAGGGGGCGACATGCTTGGGGCTGCGGCCGGAATCGGCGGTGATCATGGCGATCATGCCCTCGCCGGCGGCGACCAGGGGGTAGCTGGCGAGGCGGCCGATATGGCTTTGGCGGAACACCGTGGCGGCGGCGACGTTCTGGGTCTTCGCTTTCTCGATCGTGTGGCGCATCGCCCGGTCGGTGACCGCGTAGCCGAAGCCCCAGTTGCCGTCGATGACGGTGGTCGTGGGGGTCTCCTTCGTGATGACCCACGGCGCTTGCGGCACGATGTGGCCGGCCTTGATGCGGTCGATGTAGGTCGGGATCAGGATGATGCCGTGGCTGTCATGGCCGACCAGGTTTGCGCCGATGTTGTAGCGCGCGACCACCTTGGATTCTTCCTCCGACGCGCCGGCGGCGATCAGCAGGTTTTCAGCGATCTCCATCAGCTTTTCCGCCGATATGATGGGCATGGTGATTCTCCCGGGCTTCCGTGATCAGGCTAACCCAGAGCGTGCCGATTGGCCAGGACGGGAAACAGGCGTAGCGTGGCCGCACCAAATGGGAGGCGCATGATGGCAAGCAAATCGAATGTCTACGCAGGGGTGGCTGGATATGTCGGCCGAGCGGAGCAGCAGGGACTGGTTGGGGTGTTCACGCGGCCGGCCGAGACCGGACGCTGGGAGCATGTGCTGCAAGGCGCCGAAACGTATACGGTCAATGTTCATCCAACCGATCCGAATGTGGTCTTTGCCGGCACGGCTGACGGCGTGTATCGCAGCACCGATCGCGGCAAGAGCTTCCAGCGCACGAACTTTCCCGACAAGGGCATCCAGGTCTGGTCGTTCTTGGTCGATGCGCGGGATCGCAAGCTGATCTACGCTGGCGGCTCGCCCATCAGCCTGTACCGCAGCGAGGACTGCGGAGAAACGTGGCGCGCGCTGCCCAACCCCGGCATGCCGGACCGCGCCGTGATGCCGTTCGCCTGCCGCGTGATGCGGATGGCGCAGCATCCCTCGAAGCCGGCGACGATCTTCGCCGCGTTGGAGGTCAACGGCGTGATGCGCACGGACGATGGCGGCGAAAGCTGGAGCGACTGCAGCGCCGACCTGATCCGCCTGGCGCAGCAGCCGCACCTGAAAAGCAAGATCGTCAGCGACACGTTCAACGAGGGCATGCTCGACGGCCACGCGATCGCCATCAGCCCGGCCGATCCGGACAGGGTGATCCTGGCGGTGCGGATGGGCTTGTTCGAGACCGCCGACGGCGGCCAGACCTGGCAGGACATGGAACTAGGCCGGTTTTCTCCCACCACCTATGGCCGTGATGTCAAGGTCTCGCCGCAGGATGGCAACACGCTTTATGCCGCGTTGAGTGTCGCGGCCTCAAGCAAGGACGGCGCGATCTACCGCAGCACGGACCGGGGGACGAGTTGGAAACGGTTCGACAAGGTGCAGGTGCATGGCACGATCATGTCGGTGGCGCTGCATCACGCCGATCCGGATCAAGTTTATATCGGCGCGCGGTATGACGGGGAAATTCATGGCACCGAAGATGCGGGCGCGACATGGGAGTCGCTGCCGTTGCCGAGCGGGGTGAAGGATATCTATTCCGTCGCGGTGGGATAGCTCGACCGGCGCTTGGCTGGCGCCTTGCCGTCGTGGTGGCTTCGGGGTGAAGCGGGCACGCCCGCAACGCCTGGTTATCCTACTGCGTCCCAAGCCAGTAACAGCGCGTAGCCGGTGATCGCCACCCCCGCGTGAATCGCCAGCACGATCGCCGCATTCTTCCGGCGGCGGACGTAGAACACGGCCCCGCTCAGCAACGCCGCCACGAACAGCCAGGCCGCCGTCGCCCCGAATGACCCGGCGCCGGCAGCGACGCCACGCGGTGGCCCGCGCAACGCCAGGACCAGGACAACCAATCCGGCCGCGCCGATGACGCCATGCGCGATCCCAGCCGCCGCCGGTGGCCTTGAGGCAGCGTCCGTCGCCCGCAGGTGCCACATCCCCAGGCCGATGCCAGCGGCAACGGCAACCGTCAGAACCCAGGCCGCCGCGACAACCAAGGCGCTTCAGGCCACCACGCCAAGGCCGCGCAACCGTTCTATTTCATCCGCGCCATAACCCGCGTCGCGCAGGACCGCCGCGTTGTGCTGGCCGACGGAAGGCGCGCGTCGCGCCGGCGCTTTCTCCACGCCGTCGACATGGAACGGCGTCATGACGGTCAGGCCGTCGCCGTCGCCGAACGGCGCTAATGCGCCGGCATGGCGCATCTGAGGGTCCGTCATGGCCTCGTTCACCGTGGCGACGATGCCGAAGGTGATGCCGACGGAATCCAGGATCGAGCGCCACTCCGCGAGGTCGCGCCTGGAGAACACCTCGTCCAGGATGATCACAAGTTCCCTTGCATGTTCCTTGCGGGCCTCCGGCGTGGCGAAGCGCGGGTCGTCGGTGAGTTCCTCCCGCCCGATCGCTGTCAGGAACGAACGGAGCTGCCGCTGCTCGTTGAACAGCGCCATGATGAACCAGCGGCCATCGCGGGACTGGTAATGGTTGGCCAGCGCGTTCGGCGCGTCCTCGCGGCGCGGGCGCAGCGGCACGTTTTCCCCGAACAGGCGGGTCTGCACCGCGCAGCCGTTCGCCCAAAGGCCGTTCTGCAGCAGGGAGGACCGGACAACGCCGCCCAGCCCGGTCTTTTCGCGGCGGTACAGCGCGGTGACGATCGCGGCGTAGACGCCGGTGGCGCTGGGAAAATCGCCCATCCCCGGCATCGACCGCGACGGCACGGTGTCCTTGTCGGCACGCACCATGTCCATCAGGCCGGTGCGTGCCCAGTACGCGGTCGAGTCGAAGCCGGTTTTCGCCGCCTCCTCGCCGGCCTCGCCATAAGCGGTGAACGAGGCGTAGATCAGCCGCTTGTTGAGCGGCAGCAGGTCGGCCGGGGCCATCCGCAGCCGGTCGCGCACCGGCAACGGGAAGTTGGTGATGAACACGTCCGCCGTTGAAGCCAAGCGATGCAGGACCGCCTGGCCGTCCGGGTGCTTCAAGTCCAGCGCAAGGCTGCGTTTGTTGCGGGAGGTCAACTGCCAGTAGTAATCGACCTTCTTGCCCGGAATGGGCTGCGAGGCGCGCCACGGATCGCCCGCGCCGGGAGGCTCGATCTTGATCACGTCCGCGCCGAAATCCGACAGCATCGTGGCTGCCGCCGGACCCGCGATCCAGCTTGCGCAATCGATGACTTTCAGGCCCGAGAACAGGCTGTCGGCCATGCCAGCCTCCCCTTCGCTGTTACGGCGCCTGGTTGCTGAAGATGATCGTGCCGGACGCGGCGAACATCCCGCCCACGCCGTGGCAGACGGAAATCTTCGCACCCTCTGTCTGCGCCGCCGCGGTGCCCCGCATTTGGCGCACGCTTTCCTGCAACGCGTACATCCCGTACATGCCGGAGTGCATGTACGACAGCCCGCCGCCGTTGGTGTTCAGGGGCAGTGACCCTCCTGGCGCGGTGTTGCGGCCGGCAATGAAGGCCGCCGCCTCGCCGCGCGGCAGGAAGCCCAGGTCCTCCAGCCCATAGAGAGGCAGGTGCGCGAAGGCGTCGTAGATCATCAGGTGATCGACATCCTGATGCGTGATCCCGGCTTCCTTGAAGGCGGTTGGGCCTGCCACGCGGAAGGCGCGAGACGAGGTGAAATCCTCCATCTGGCTGACCATCGGGGTTTCCGCGCTCTCGCCCGTGCCCAGGATGTAGACCGGTTTTGTCGGGAAATCCTTTGCCCGGCCAGCCGAGGTCAGGATCAACGCGCCGCCGCCGTCCGTCACCAGGCAGCACATCAGCAGCCGGAAGGGATAGGCGATCATCCGGCTGTTCAGCACGTCGTCCGTGGTGATCAGGTTGCGGAACGTCGCGCGCGGGTTCTTCGACGCCCATTCCCGCTGCACCACGGCGACCTGGGCGATTTGCTCCTCGGTCACGCCGTAGGTTTTCATGTAGCGCAGCACCGGGATGGTGAACATGCTGGGCGGACCCATCGGGCCGAACGGCTGCTCGAACTGCCCGTTCAGCGACTGCGGATGGACAGAGCGTGGCGGGTTGCCCACGCGTGACTTGCCGCTTTCCCCGTGGGTCACCAGGATGGTCTTCGCCAGCCCGGCCTCGATCGCCGCCGCCGCATGGCGGACATGGATCATGAAGCTGCATCCGCCGACGGACGTGCCGTCCACCCAGGTGGGCGTGATGCCGAGGTAGTGCGCCAGTTGCACCGGCGTCTCGCCCGCCGTGGCGATGCCGTCGATGTCCTTCGGCTTCAGGCCGCAATCGGCCATCGCGTTGATCGCCGCGTCGGCATGCAGGCCAAGCTGGGAAAGCTCCGGGATCACGCCCAAGCGTGTCGTTTCGGCGGCGCCGACAACGGCGACTGTGTTGTGTGGCATGGGATCAGCCTTTCGCCGAGGGAGTTGAGGCGGGGCGGAAGAAGGGCAGCGTGATCGTGTCGGTCTGCGGCTCGAACACCACCTGGAGCGGCATGTCCAGCACCAGCGCCTCGGGCGTCTGCGGGCAATCGACGATGTTGGTCATCATGCGCGGCCCTTCCTCCAATTCCACCACCGCTATCGCGTAAGGCGGCGTGAAGCCGGGGACGGGGCGGTGATGGATGACGTAGCTGTACAGCTTCGCTTGGCCGCTTGCCTTCATCACTGACACCTGCCGCGAGGCGCAGGCCGGGCAGAAGGGACGGGGCGGGAAGTAGACCTTGCCGCAGTCGTCGCAGCGCTGCAGCAGCAACTCGTTCGCCTTGACGCCGTCCCAGAAGTGCTGGGTTTCCGGCGTTGGTTGCGGCAAGGCGCGTCCGGGTGAGGCCATGGGTGGTTTCCTCCTGTGTGGTCGCGACCAAGGCTAGGCCGGGCGCGGGCGATGGGCAAGGAAGGCCAGGCGCTGCCCTGGACCCGCAAAGGGGGCTGGCCCCCCGTTGATACCGATCATTTGGGAGGCTTTTGAGAGAGCGGGGGCACCGCGGCGCGAACAAAGCCTGCGTAGCCCCCTCTCTCCCAAAAGCCTCCAATGAAATGGTTCCAAGGGGCGTCGCCCCTTGGCCCGGTCGAGGGGCAGCGCCCCCGCCTTCCCTACACCCGCGCCACAACCACCCTGGCACGTGACGGCCGCGTCATCGCCTCAAGCTGCAACAATTCGTTCAACTGCACCTGGGTCAGCAACCCCTCATCCAGCACGACTTCCGCCACCGACTTGCGTTCCGCCAGGGCGCGGCGAGCGACGCGGGACGATGCTTCGTAGCCCAGTGCCGGCACCAGGGCGGTCACCAGGCCAATGCTGCCGCGAACCAGCCGTTCGCAGCGCTCGCGGTCCACATCGATGCTTTCGACGCATTTCGTGCGCAGCGTTTCCACCGCCGCCGTCAGCATCCGCAACGAGTTCAGCACGCAGTAGCCGATGGTCGGCTCGAAGGCGTTCAACTGGAGCTGGCCGCCTTCGGCGCACATCGTCACCGTCAGGTCATGCCCGATCACCAGGAACGCGACTTGGTTGACCACCTCCGGGATCACCGGGTTCACCTTGCCGGGCATGATCGACGACCCGGCCTGCACCGCCGGCAGCCGCAGCTCCCCAATGCCGGTGCGCGGGCCACTGGAGAGCAGGCGCAGGTCGTTGCAGATTTTTGACAGCTTCACCGCGACCCGCTTCAGCAAGCCGGAGAACAACACGAAGGCGCCCATGTCCGACGTGGCCTCAATCAGGTTCGTCGCCGGCGCCAGAGGCTGGCGGGCGGCGCGGGCGAGTTCCTCGACCGCCAGGCTGGCGTAGCGCGGGTCGGCGTTGATGCCGGTGCCGATCGCGGTCGCGCCCAGGCTGATCTCGCGAAACAAGCCGCTGATTTCGCCCAGGCGGGCGACGTCTTCCTTCAGCGTCGCGTGGAAGCCGTCGAATTCCTGCCCCACTGTCATGGGCACGGCGTCCTGAAGCTGGGTGCGGCCCATTTTCAGCACGTCGGCGAACTCCACTGATTTCGTCTTGAACGCATACGCCAGGTCGTCCAGCGCGCGGACAAGCGGCGCCGTCGCGAAGATCACCGACAGGCGCAGCGCCGTCGGATAGGCGTCGTTGGTTGATTGCGCCATGTTGACGTCGTCGTTCGGGTGCAACGCTCGATAATTGCCGCGTGGCTGCCCCATGACCTCCAGCGCCACGTTGGCGATCACCTCGTTGGCGTTCATGTTGGTTGACGTGCCGGCCCCGCCCTGGATCGCATCGACGACGAACTGGTCGTGGAAGCGGCCTTCGTCGATGATCATCAGGCAGGCGCGCTCGATCGCCGCGGCCTTGGCGGGATCAAGGTGCCCGAGGCGCTTGTTCGCACGGGCGGCCGCCAGCTTGACCAACGCCAGCGCCCGGACCAGATCCGGGAAGTGCCCCACCGGCACGCCGGTGATGGGAAAGTTCTCGACCGCGCGCTGGCTGTGGATGCCCCAATAGGCTGACAGCGGCACGTCGGCCTCGCCCAGCAGGTCGTGCTCGCGCCGGGTTTCGGGCGAGGCCGTGTGCAGCGGGTTGGGCGGTTCCTGCCCGGTGCGCTCACCGGTGACGAGAGGGGCGGGAAGCGGCTGGGTGTCGGCTTCGGTGCGCATTGGGAAACTCCGCCTTGGGATCGTGCCGGTTGGACAAGCATTCACCAGCGTCGGTGACAGCCCGCGAAAAAGCAGGCCGCCGCCATACCGCGCCAAGGTCTGCCCATGGCTCGGCCTTGTCCATTGATGCCACGGATCTGTTGCGAGGCATCCCTGTTCAGCCTAGCGTTTTTCCCTACACGGCAGGAGGGAGGGCACGCATGGCGAACCAGACCAGGGTCGCACTCGTCACCGGCGCGCAACAGGGCATCGGCAGGGCCATGGCAATCGCCTTCGCGGCGGCCGGCGCCGATGTCGCGATCAACTGGCTTGACGACAAACCCGCCGCCGAGGAAGTCGCCGCCGCGGTCCGCGCGCAAGGCCGCGAGGCCCTGCTGGTCCGCGCCGACATCGGCAGGCTCGACGACATCAGGATGATGGTCGAAGCCGCGGTGTCCTGGCACGACCGCCTGGACGTCCTCATCAACAACGCCGGCGTCTATCCACGTGTCGCCTTTTTGGAAATGACCGAGGCGGAGTGGGATTTTGTCGTCGGCATCAACCTCAAGGGCACCAACTTCACCGCCCAGGCCGCCGCCAAGGCCATGGTCGCGCGGAACATCGGGGGCGCGATCGTCAACCTGTCGTCGCGCTCCCTCAGCGGCGCCGCGCCCGGCGTGCATTACTCCGCGACGAAAAGCGGCGTGGTTGGGCTGACCCGCTCGATGGCGCTGGCGCTTGCCCCGCACGGCATCCGCGTCAACGCCATTGCCCCTGGGCTGACCGACACGGCGCAGCCCCGCCATGGCAACAATGAGCAGGAAATCCACGCCATGGCCCGCGCCGTGCCGCTCGGCCGCATGGGCATGCCCGAGGACATCGCGAAACTGGGGGTGTTCCTGGCATCGGACGACGCCAGCTACATCACCGGGCAGGTGTATCACATCAACGGCGGCAGCTACATGGGCTGACGCGGCGGGCGCC
>CAXTXZ010000009.1:0-15499 GCA_964248015.1 uncultured Rhodopila sp.
GCGTGGCTCCGGTCCTCCTTGCGCGGAGGTTGAGCCGGCCCGAAGCCCGGCCTTCCCGCTGCCTATCAGCAATCGGGCTGATGCAGATGGGACCCACGCACATGACGCACCTCGGCAACAACACTGTCGCAACGGACCTCGACGCCCACGCCACCAACGCCGCTCTCGCCGCCCAGGGCTACACCGTCCGCCACATCGAGACCTGGCACGACCTCGACCACTCCTGCATCGTCTGGGACACCCCGGACATCACCGAAGCCGACCTGCCCTTCTGAACCCCGCAACACCCAGGGCGGAGCCTGCAAAGGTTCCGCGTGCGCAGCACGTGGAAAGCAGGAGGAGGGCTCATCGAGGTGGACCAGGTGATGGTGACCACGCTGCGCACCATCGAGAAGCGGACGCATCTGTTCCACAAAAATCGCTCGCCGTTCCGTGCCGGCCCGGCAGTTTCTTGGCTTCCTGCCACGACAGCTCCAGCCGATGCAGCGCGCGCCGGATGGTTTCGCCACAGCGGCGGCGGCCCAACTGGGTCGGCACAAACCCGACCAGGCGCTTCAGCGTCCAGCGTGGCGGCGGATCAGCGCCAACGACGGGTGGCGCCGCCGCAACTCGCTTGGCAGCGCGCACCACCGTATCCAGCGCGGCGGCTATCTACGGGCAAAAAGGCGGCGGCAACCGCTGCGCCGATACAGCAGCGCCGCAGGGCCGTGATCGTTATGCGCATGTAGCCAATCCATCACCGTCCGCCGCCGCCCGGTGCAGGCGGCCACTTCGGTGGCACAGTGGCCTTGCAATCTCATGCAAAGCCAGGAAACGCTCGCGGCTGCGGGCATGGACGGCATTCACGGCCAAGTGGCGCAGATCAGCCGCTGTTTGACCCCAGCGTTCGTGATCAATGTGCAGCATCGGTCTTGGTAAAGCTTTCTTTCAGCAAAACCCTCACATGGGTCCGTTTGCTCCCGCAGCCAAGCTACGTAAACTTTCGGTCTCAAACCAGACGCGGTTTAGAGCCTGTTAGCCTGCGCCGCAGCAGGAAACGCTGGCGTCCCTCCAGCACGCAGTCCCGCCGCTGGTTGTGCACCGTGCTGCGAAAGCCGAGCACGCCGGTGGTGCGGTTGGGGGTCAGTTCGTCGATCTCCAGCGCCGGGTACAGGGTGTCGCCGACAAAGACCGGTTTCAGGAACCGGCTGGATTGCTCGATGAAGCCGGCCATCGACTCCTCGGTGACGAACGGGAACAGGCCGGCTCCGGGCGCGGTCTGGATCAGCGTTTGCAGCCCGTGCGCCAGCATCGCCGGCATGCCGCGCGCCTTGCAGAACTCAATATCGTAGTGGATTGGGTGATTGTCTCCGCTTGCCCCCTGGAACGCCAGGAAAATTGCCTCGGTCATTGTGCGGCTTGGCAGCACGAACCGCTCGCCCAGGCGGAAATCGTCGAACCAGCGCTGTTCCGGCGCCATGCGATGCCGGGTGGGATCGAAGCCGCTCATACCGCCCCCACCGTCCTCATCGACGCGATCCTGTCGGCCGAATAGCCGATTTCCGCCAGCACCTGGTCCGTGTGCTGACCCACCGAGGGCACGTCGCCCATCGGCGCTTCCTCGTCGGCGAACGTGAACGGCGGCAGCAGGGCGCGCACTGGGCCGGCCTCGGTGCCGATGTCGCGCCATCTGTCGCGCGCCGAGAACTGCACGTGGTTCCACACGTCGATCGGCTCGTTCAGGCGCCCGTTGGCGATGCCGGCGCGGTCCAGCAAGGCGGCTGCCTCCACCGATGTCTTGTCGCTGAAGAACGCCTCGATCTCCGCCGTCAGCGCGTCGCGGTTCATCCGCCGCTGGGGTTGCGTGGCGAACCGGGGGTCGAACTGCACCGCCGTACTGCCAAGCACCTTCTCGCAGAACACGGCCCATTCGCGCTCGTTCTGCAAGCCCAGGATCACCTGCCCGTCCTTTGTCCGGTGCACGCCATAGGGCGCGATCGCCGGGTGGCTGGTCGGCAGCCGGGGCGGCGGCGATCCGGCGTAGGCCTGCCGCAGCATAGGGTACGTCATCCACTCGCCCAGCGCGTCGAGCATGGCGATCTTGACGTTCGCCCCCTCGCCCGTGCGGCCCCGGCGCAGCAGAGCGCCGAGGATGCCCGTCAGCGCATACATCCCGGTGGCGATGTCGGCGATCGAGATGCCGACCCGCGACGGCTCGCTTTCCGATCCCGTCACGCTGATCAGGCCGGACTCCGCCTGGATCAGCAGGTCGTAGGCTTTCTTTTGCACGAACGGCCCGCTTTCGCCGTAGCCCGAGATGTCGCACACCACGAGCTTTGGGTTGACCGGCTTCAGGGCCTCGTGCGTCAGGCCCAGGCGCGCCGCCGCGCCTGGCGCCAGGTTCTGCACCAGCACGTCCGCGCCAGCAATCAGCGCATCGAGCGCGCCGCGCGCCTCCGGGTGCTTGACGTCCAGCGTCAGGCTGCGCTTGCCGCGATTGAGCCAGATGAAGTGGCTGCAAATCCCGTTGACGTAGTTGTCGTAGGCGCGGGCGAAGTCGCCGTCGCCCGGCCGCTCGATCTTGATCACGTCGGCGCCCATGTCCACGAGGTGCCGCGTGCACAGCGGCGCGGCGACCGCATGTTCCAGCGCGATCACGCGCATGCCTTCCATTGGGCGCATCAGGCCGTTTCCCCCTTTGATGACGTCGTGCCAGGAAGAAAGCCCTGGCCGGGGCGTGTGTCAAAGGCGCGCCGTTGTTTCGGGGGCGGCGATGCCGCCTTATAGTGACGGAGGACCCGCCAGGAGGTGAGCATGCCGCTGAACCGAGCCGAAACATTCTGCCAGCGCTTCGGACTGCGGGCGCCGATCCTGCTTGCGCCCATGGCTGGCGCTTGCCCCCCCGCCCTGTCCATCGCTGTCGCCAACGCCGGCGGCCTCGGCGCCTGTGGCGCGCTGCTGATGCAGCCGGCGGAGATCGCCCGATGGGCCGCGGAGGCGCGTGCCGGCAGCAACGGCGCTTTCCAGATGAACCTGTGGATTCCTGATCCGCCTCCCACGCGCGACGCGGCGCATGAGGCCGAAATCCGCGGCTTCCTCGGCGACTGGGGGCCGTCCGTGCCAGCCGAGGCCGCCGATGCGCCCTTACCCGACTTCAGCGCGCAGTGCGAGGCGATCCTGGCGGCGGGACCGCCGATCGTGTCCTCCATCATGGGCGTCTACCCGGCGGATTTCGTCGCCCGCATGAAGCAGCGCGGCATCGCCTGGTTCGCCACCGTCACCACCGTGGCCGAGGCCCGCGCCGCTGTCGCCGCCGGCGCCGATGCGCTGGTCGCCCAGGGCGCAGAGGCTGGGGGTCACCGAGGCGCCTTCGACGCGGCCCAGGCTGAACGCCAGCAGGTCGGCCTGTTCGCCCTGCTTCCCGCCGTCGCGGACGCGGTGGACGTGCCCGTGGTGGCGACCGGCGGCATAGCCGATCCAAGGGGCATAGCGGCGGCCCTGTTGCTGGGCGCCAGCGCGGCGCAGATCGGCACGGGCTTCCTGCGTTGCCCTGAGGCGGCGATCCATCCCGTTTGGGCCGAGGCGTTGGGCCGCACGGCGCCGGAAGACACCATGCTCACGCGCGGATTCAGCGGCCGAGCGGGGCGGAGCGTCGCCACGGACTATGCCCGTGCGGCGGCAGCGCCGGGAGCGCCCGCCCCCGCGCCCTACCCGGTGCAGCGCGCCCTGACCGGCGCCATGCGGGCCTCTGGCCTGAAAGACGGCGACCTGCACCGCATGCAAGCGTGGGCCGGGCAGTCGGCGGCGCTGGCCACCACGGAGCCGGCCGCTCAGCGCCTGTCCCATCTTTGGCGGGAAGCCCGCCGGTTGCTGGCCTGATCCAAAGAGAGATCATACCGGCGCTGGATCAGGTTCGCTCGACACCGATGGCGGCGGCGTCGATCGCCGCGGCCACGGCGTTGACCTGCTCTTGGCTCAGTGGGCCGGCGGAAAGCCGCATGCGCAGCGCGAGCTTGAGGTTCTCCATGGCCCGCAAGATCTGTGGCGCGGGACCGCCGCCGTGGGCGCGGCTGGCCTCCGCCATGCGAGCGAGCAGCGCGTCCACGGCAGGGCGGTAGGATTCCAGGTAAGCCTGACCCTCTGGCGTGATCGCATGCAGCTTCTTCGCGCCGTCGCCGGCGGCCACCGTCACGTGCCCGAGTTCTTCGAGCAGGGTCAGCGTCGGGTAGATCACGCCAGGGCTGGGGCTGTAGGCGCCGCCGACATGTTCTTCGATGGCCTTGATGATTTCGTAGCCGTGCCGCGGCTTTTCGGCAATGAGATGGAGGATGACCAGCCGAAGATCGCCGTGGGCGAAGAAACGGCCAAGTCCGGACCGTCCGCCGCGGCCATGACGCCGGTGCTCCGGCGGTTGGTCCTCGTGGGAGTGGCTGCGACGGGCGAAGCGGCGATCGTGGGGGTGGGAGTGTCTATGGCGCATGGGAATCCGAGTAAGTTTCGATATAGCGAAATACAGATATATCTAAATACACTCTATTGCAAGAGGCGCTTTTGCTGAATCCCATGCATGACGACGTTTTCGCAGCCGGCCCATGATTATGAGCCTGCGTGCCAATTGGCCCGAGCGATCGGACAATTGGAGCGGACGAGACGCACGGCACATCAGCCTGCGTCACGGATATCCAGGCGATGGCCAGGACCGCCAGCCGAAGGCTGGACAACCTTTTTCCATTTGGCGATTTGCTTAAGGCGACGGCTTGAGGGGTGCAAGACGCGACCTATGGCGGGCCGCGCAAGCCGTGCCCGCGCATCACCGTCACCGTCCCGAGCACCCGTCCGTCCAGCCGTATGGAGGTTTCCGGCAACATGTCCACCGAGGCGAACCAGGGCTCAGCCTCCTGCCGCGCCCGCGCCGCCGGCTCGACAGACAGCAGCAGCACGTCTTGGCCCAGGTCATCCGCCCAGGGGTTGGCGAAGCCGAACTGCCTGGCGTCGCCGCTCAGGCACAACATCCGCGCCTCCGGGCCGAGCGCGTAGCCGATCTTGCCGGCCTCCCGCCAGTTGAATGCCGCCACTGCCTCGCTGGCCCGCGGCAAGCCGCGATGGCTGAGGTCGTCGCGTATCGATGTCCAGTCGAGGCCCTCGGCCGTGGGATCGGTCCGCATCACGCCGGCCAGGCGGTTGCCAAGCCAGTCGAACTGGATCTGCGACGCCACCACCAGCAACGCCGCCAGCAGCAACGCCGCCGTGCCGCCGACCGCTCGGCGCACCCACGCGTGATTCAGACGGGCCGCGATTGCCTCGCCCAGCAACGGGAACAGCATCAGGTAGCCGGGGGCGGCCCAGTGGAACAGCACGCGCTGGCTTGACCAGACGGATACCAGCGCAAACCCGGCAATGGGCGGCGCGGCCAGGAAGGCGAGCAGCCGGCCCGGCCACGACGCGCCGCGCGAAAACGCCCGCGCCAGCAGCAGCATCATGGGCAGCCAGATCCAGGGCAGGACGAACAGCGCCTCGCCGCCCAGGGTGGCCAGTGGCGCCAGCGGATGAAAACGCATTCCCACGGCCCGGTCAGCCTGGAAGGCGAACGACGCCCAGCCATGGGCGGCGTTCCAGGCGAGCACCGGAGCGAACACTGCCAAGGCCAGCAGCGCCGCGACATAAGGACCGGGCTTGCCGAAGCAGCGCCTGTGTTCGCGGGCCGTCAGCAGGTAAAGCAACGCCCCGCCCAGGGTCAGCACGGCGGAGTATTTCGACAGCAACGCCAATCCTGCGCACAGCCCGGCGGCGCTCCACCACAGCAGGCCGCGCCCGTTATCGCGGGCCGCCAGCGCATTCAGCAGGCACAACGCCCCGGCCAGAAGCGCCGCGTCCAGTGGGCCATCGGGCAACACCCAGGTTCCCGTGGTGACGCCAAACACCGGCGACAGGTTCAAGGCGACGGCGGCCCAGAAGCCGGCGCGCTCACTACTTATCCGGCAGCCGATCCGCCATGCCAGCGCCTGCGAGGCCGCGAACAGCAGGATGAACGGCAGGCGCACCACGACCGGCGCTTCCGTGCCGAACAGGCGGGCCGCGCCCCACGACAGCCACCATGAGGCGGGCGGATGGTCGAAATAGCCAAGACTCAGCGCCCGCCCGGCCGCGACCATGTAGCTTTCGTCAACGCCCAGCCCGGTGGCCGCGGCGAAACCGATGCGCAGCAGGGTCGTGCCGGCGACCAGCAGGACAATCGGCGAAAGCGTCATGACGTATGGCTGCTTCCGCTGGCTGCGATGCCGCCCGATCTCGTTTTGCTCCGGCGAGACCGAGCGGCGTTGGGTCGAGGGTGAGTTTCCTAAGCCTCGATAACCGTTTGCGTCTGCACGCCCAGTCCCTCGACGCCCAGGCGCATCACGTCGCCGACTTTCAGGAAAACCGGCTCCGGCTTGACGCCGACACCGACACCCGGAGGCGTGCCGGTGGCGATCACGTCCCCCGGCTGCAGGGTGATGAAGTGGCTGACATAGCTCACCAGCTTGCGCACGCCGAAGATCATTGTCTGCGTCGAGCCGTTCTGGAATCGCTTGCCGTTGACCTCGGTCCAGAGCGGCAGCGCCTGCGGGTCGGCGACCTCGTCCTTTGTCACCATCCAGGGGCCGGTCGGGCCGAACGTGTCGCAGCCCTTGCCCTTGTCCCAGGTGCCGCCCCGGTTCGTCTGGAAGTCGCGCTCGCTGACGTCGTTGCAGACGCAGTAGCCGGCGACGTGGTCCATTGCGTCATGCTCCGGCACGTAACGCGCCGTCTTGCCGATCACCACGCCAAGCTCGACTTCCCAATCCAGCTTGACCGAGCCGCGCGGCAGCCTGACATCGTCATTCGGCCCGCAGAACGCGCTCAGCGACTTGAGGAAGACGATCGGTTCCTTGGGAATGGGATTGCCTGTCTCGGCGGCATGATCGGCATAGTTCAGGCCGATGCAGACGTAATTGAGCGGACGCACGACGCATGGCCCGATCCGGGGGTCGCCTTCGACCTTGGGCAAACTGTCCGGGTTGATGCGCGCGATCATTTGCAGGCTGGCTTCGGACAAGGCGAAGCCGTCGATGTCGCGCAGCACGCTGCCCAGGCAGCGGATCGTGCCGTCGGCGGCGAGCAGGCCGGGCTTTTCAGCGCCGGAGGGGCCGTAGCGCAACAGCTTCATGATAAATCCTCTCGATCTTGCAAATCCGACTACAGGGTCAGGCCGCCGTCGATGACGACGGCCTGCCCGGTCATGAACCGCGCCGCGTCGCCGGACAGGTAGACCACCAGCGCGGCGATTTCCTCGGGCGTTCCAAGCCGCCCCATCGGCTGACGCGCGACGAAAGCCGCGCGGGCCGCATCGACCGATCCCGCCCCTGCCGCATTCACCGCGATCCTCTCCCCCAGGCTCGGCGTTTCAACCGTGCCCGGGCACAGGCAGTTGCAGCGTATGCCCTTGGTGACATAGTCGGCCGCGACGGAGCGGGTCATGCCGATCACCGCCGCCTTGGACGCGCTGTAGATGAAGCGGCTCGGCACGCCCTTCACGCTGGACGCGACCGAGGCCATGTTCAGGATGATACCCTTCCCGCGCTCCAGCATGCCGGGCAGGAAGGCCTGCATCGTGCGGAACATCGAGCGGCAGTTCAGGTCAAACGCGAAGGACCAGTCGGCTTCGGTGGCCTCCAGCAACGTGCCCTGGTGCACGAAGCCGGCGCAGTTGAACAGGATGTCGACGGCGCCGGCCAGCCGAGTGGCGGCAAGGATGGCCTGGGGATCAAGCACATCGAGCGACGCCGTGCGGATCATCGCCGAGGAAAGCCCTTCCAGCTTCGCGGCATCGACATCCGTGGCGATGACCTGCGCGCCGGCCTCGGCAAGCGCCAGCGCGGTCGCCCGGCCGATGCCCTGCCCGGCGGCGGTGACGAAGGCTGTCTTGCCTTGCAGCGATGGCATCGGTTCCCCCTCGAGCCTGGCGGGTTCGTTCAATCCCCTCTAACAGGTCATCCCGCACCGGCCAATATGGCTTGCGGGATTAATCTTCCAGCGTGAAGCCGACCTTCATCGTGACCTGGTAATGCCGCACCTCGCCTTCCTCGATCTCGCCGCGCAGCTGCGTCACCTCGAACCAGCGCACGTGGCGGGTCGTCTTGGCGACGCGGGCAATGGCATTTTCGATCGCGTCGGCGTGGCTGATCTCCGAGGAGCCGGCAATTTCTATGATGCGATAGGTATGGTCGGCCATGACGGTTTCCTGCTGGGGTTGCTTACGGAGCCATAACCGCACATTCCGGCCGGGGTCGCATAGCCCTGGCGTTGTGCCCGCCGCCGGGCTTGGCCAGACCCTGTCGCCAGTTGGCCGCCGCCGCCAAGCTGACCGTTTGAGGCGCGCATTTCGTGGTCCGTCGCGCGGGCAAGGCGCTACCGCGCGCGCCATGCCAATGTTGCCGATACGGCGTAATTCCACACCACGCCGATGATCGCGCCAATCGAGCCGGCCACCCGCCACGCCCGGTTATGCTCATAAAGCACCTGCGCGATGCCGATGTTGGCCACCGCGCCAAAGCCGCAGACCACCATGAACAGCAGCAGGCCGCGCCACAGCCGGGGCCCCCTGAGGCACTGGTCGCGATACGTGACCGTGTTGTTTAACTGGAAATTGAACACCATCGCGATCAGCGTTGCGATCGTCTGCTCCGCCTCGAACCCTAGGCCCGTGGTTTTCCGCAGCAAGCCCAGCACGGCCAGATGGGCCACGACGCCCAGTGCGCCCACCAGGGCAAAGGAGAAGAAACGCAGCGGCAGAAGCCCGCCGAAGACCTTGTCGAGCAGCAGGCCGGCGAACTGCACGATGACCAGGGGGTCCATCTTGCTTTCGCCCGCGGCGCCCTTCCGGAAGTGCGCGGGTGTTTCCAGCACGCGCGGGCGCGCGGGACTGCTCAGCGCA
Source organism: uncultured Rhodopila sp. (assembly GCA_964248015.1). Classification (GTDB taxonomy): domain Bacteria; phylum Pseudomonadota; class Alphaproteobacteria; order Acetobacterales; family Acetobacteraceae; genus Rhodopila. Next base: position 8,930 of record CAXTXZ010000009.1, read on the forward strand.
AGGTCGAGCAGGATCTTGAAGCCCTGGCCGTTCAGGCCGCGCGCCAGATCCTCGAACAAGGGGCGCGGCAGCATGAAAAACCCGCTCATCGGGTCGCTCAGGCGCACCGGCAGGAAGCGCCGCGCCAGCGTGATCCCGCCATCCGACAGCCAATGACGCCAGCGGCTGGACAATCCGGCATCGTCGCCGCCCGCCACGTGCCGGCTGGCCACGGCCAGATCGACGCCGCCGGCCTGCAAGGCGTGAAGCATCACCGGCAGGCGGGTCTCGTCGTGTTGCAGGTCGCCATCGATGACCGCGACATACGCGGCGGAGCTGGACAAAGCGCCCTCGATCACCGCCGAGGCCAGGCCGCGCCGGCCAATCCGGCGAATGCACCGCACCCGGCTGTCCGTGCGGGCAATCCGCCGCACCTCCTGCGTCGTGCCGTCCGGGCTGTTGTCGTCAACATAGACCACTTCCCACGCGACGCCCGCCAGGGCGGCGTCCAGCTTGGCGATCATTGGCGCGACGTTTGGGCGCTCGTTGAAACGGGGCACGATCACGCCCAGGATGGGTGTGCCCGAGGTCCGCGCCGCGGACGCCGCCGCAAGCGTTGTGTCCATCTTGGTGTCTGATCTCATTGCCGCGCAAGCCGAGAACCCGGACATACAAGACGGCAAAGAGGGATCAAGGGACATTGCAACCAAGGCTGCATGCCGCCGCGGCCAAACGCGCGGAATGCCTGGGCTTGTCCCGCTAAAGAGGAACGCCTGCCACGTTGCGGCTCATTCGTATGGTCTGAAGCGTCTGGACGCGGCTGACGGTGGGCGATCCGGTCAGTTTCTGGGTCAGCCGGTTTTCATGCGCCGTATCCCGCGCCACCAGCCGCAGCAGGAAATCGCCGCCGCCGCGGATCATGTGACACTCCCGCACCTCGTCCCAGCCGCTGACAAGCTGTTCAAACGCGGCCAGCACCGTTTCTTTCTGGCTGTCCAAACCGACAATGGCGAAAAACGTGATTTCCCAGCCCAGCCTCTGCGGATCGGTGTCGGCGTGGTAGCCGCGGATGACGCCCGCCTCCTCCAGCGCCCGGACCCGGCGCAGGCAGGGGGGCGCGGAGATGCCGGCCCGCTTGGACAGTTCCACGTTGGTCATCCGGCCATCGTCCTGCAAGGCCGAGAGAATGCGGCGATCGATGGCATCCAGCAGAATGGGCGCGTCGGCGGGGTTCGACTTCATGAGCCTCTTTTAATGAACGTTTCCTGGCCGTGGCAGGGCCGGTCATTTTATTATCAGCCGCGTGCCTCGCAAGGCGAAAATCCCCAGCCCTGCCAGTGGGTGTCAGTGCTCCGGGTGTCAGTGCTCCCATGCTCCGTGGCTCATGCGCTGGCGTTCGGCCTCTTTCCAACCGCTTAGCACGTTGCCACTCTAATGCCCATGCATCCCCTTGCCCGAAGGTTCACGCGCACGCTGGCGGCGATCGGGATGCTCGCCCTGGTGCTGGCCGGCCTGGCCGTCGGCGCGGTTTGGCTGACCATTCCCCCCGCCACGCAAACCATTCGCGTGCCTGAACTGTCCGGCCCGGTGGAGATCACCCTTGACGCCGACAAGGTGCCCCGGATCCGGGCCGGCTCCGAGCAAGACGCCGCCGCGGCCCTGGGTTTCGTCCATGCTCGCGACCGCATGTTCCAGATGGAGCTGATGCGCCGAGCGGCATCGGGCCGCTTGTCCGAGATCCTCGGCGCCATGACCCTGCCGATCGACCGGATGATGCGGACGCTGGGCCTGCGCCAGCACGCGGTCGCCGATCTGGCGGCGCTGCCGGAGGACACGCGGGCAATCCTGCGGGCCTATGCGCGCGGCGTGAACGCCTGGATCACCGACAAGGGCCGTTTCGCCGCGCCGGAGTTCCTGCCGCTTGGCGCGCCCGAGCCGTGGGAGCCGGTGGACAGCCTGCTCTGGGCCAAGACGATGGGCCTGTGGCTGTCGATGAACTGGCGGCAGGAACTGTCCCGGCAGGCGCTCGCGGGGAAACTTCCCGCCGCCATGCTGGATCAACTCTGCCCGCGCCAGGCCGACGGGCCGGCAGCGGATGCCATGGCGCAGCCGCCGGCAGGGTTCGCTTCCCCCGCGCCGCGGCGGGCCTCGGCGCTGCCGCTTTTCCCCGCGCCTTATGCCATGCCGTCCAGCGCCTCCAACGAATGGGCGGTGGATGGCCGGCACACCGCGTCGGGCGCGCCGCTGCTGGCTGGCGACCCGCACCTGGCCTACACCTTTCCGGGCATCTGGTACCTGGCGAGGATCGATACACCGGGCCATGTGCTGGCGGGCGGCACCGCGCCGGGCGTGCCGTTCCTCGTGCTGGGACATAACGGCAAGATCGCCTGGACCTTCACCACGACCGGCGCGGACGTGCAGGACGTCTTCACCGAAACGCCCAGCGGGACCGGCGGCTACCAGACGCCGGAAGGGCCACGCCCGTTCGTCGTGCGGGAGGAGCGGATCAAGGTCCGTGGCCAGCCGGATCAGGTGCTGACCGTGCGAGAGACGCGGCACGGGCCGGTGATCAGCGACCTCGACGATCCCCCGGCCGGTCAGGACGCGTCGGTTCCAGAGGGGCCGTTGCTGGCAGTGGCGATGGGCAACCTTCAGCCCGGCGACACGGCGGCAGCCGGGCTGCTGGCCTTGAACCGGGCCAACTCGGCGCAGGAAGCCGGCGCGGCGGCGGCGATGATCAGCTCGCCCGTGCAGAACATGCTGGTGGCGGACCGGCAGGCCATTGGGCTGTTCGTCACCGGCCGGGTGCCGGTCCGGCGGTCCGGCGATGGGTCAGCGCCCGCGCCTGGCGACGGCACGCACGATTGGGTTGGCTGGGCCTCGGGCGAGCAGTTGCCGCACGTCGTCTCGCCGCCCAGCGGACGGCTGGTCAACGCGAACGAACCGGTGTGGCTGCCTGGTTCCCCCGTCTTCATGGGCCGCGACACCTTTGGCGACTGGCGCGCCCAGCGCATCCGCCAGATGCTGGACCGCTCCGAGCGCCACACCGCGGCCGATTTCGCCGCGATGCAGGTCGATGTGGTGGACGGGTTCGCCCGCCAGATCCTGCCGGGGCTGCTGGCCGTGCCCGACCCTGGCGCCCAGGCGGCCGCCGCGCTGCGATTGCTGCGCGGCTGGGACGGGGCCGCCACGATGGCCACGCCTGCCCCGCTGATGTTCAACGCCTGGATGGGGGCATTCCATGCGGCGGTGCTGCGCAACGCCGGGCTTGCCCAGGGCCTCGGCGCCCCGCTCGCGGATTTCGTGAGCTTTGTCCTGTCTCCGGCTGGCGCGCGCTGGTGCAATGGCGACTGCGCGGAACTGTTGCGGACGTCCCTGGGCACGGCGCTGGCGGACCTGGCCGGTCATTTTGGCAACGATCCAACGGCATGGCGCTGGGGGGACGCGCATCAAGCGGTGTTTGCCCATCCGATCCTGCGTTATGTTCCGGTCCTGGGATCACTCACCACGATCAGCACGCCAAGCGCGGGGGACGACAACACGGTGGGACGCGGCGGCATGAACGCGCGCTTGCAATCCGTGCATGGCGCGGCGTATCGCGGCGTCTATGACCTGTCGGACCTGGACAAGAGCCTGTTCATGATCACACCCGGGCAATCGGGCAACCCATTCAGTCCGCATGCAAGAGATTTTGTCCTTCGCTGGCGCGACGGTGCTACGATAACCTTGGGGCCGGTGGCCGCTGACATTTCGGGGACGGTACGGTTGACGCCATGAGCTTCGCGGGACATTACGTTGATGACGACTTCCTGGTCAGTGGCGCGTTGTCGCGGCGCTGCCTGGCGTGGTGCGTCGATTTCTGCCTGATCGGCGTCCTGGTCACGGCGGCCTGGATCGTCCTGGTCATGTTCGGCCTGCTCACCTTCGGGCTTGGCTTCAGCGCGCTGAGCCTGCTGCCGTTCATCCCGTTCCTTTATCATGTCCTGTCGCTGCTGAGCGGCCCCACGGCCACGCCGGGGCAGCAGATGCTCGGCCTGACGGTGCGGCGCGACGCGGACCTGGGACCGCCCACGCCCTTTCAGGTGCTGATCTCCGTGCTGGCGTTCTACCTGACGCTGGCGACATCCGGCTTGTTGCTGTTGGTGGCGCCCTTCACCCTGCGCCACCGCGCGCTGCACGACCTAGTGAGCGGACTGGTCGTCGTGCGCGTGCAGGCGATGCAGGCGTTGACCGCGTCGAACCAAGGCTGGAACATAGGGGCGCCCCATGACCTATAAGCCCCCTCGCCGGCCGCAGTTCTTCTACACGACGGCCCCCCTGCCGTGTCCCTACGTCGCCGGCCGCACCGAGCGCAAGGTGGTGACCGAAATCGTCGGACCCGACGCGGAATCGTTGCACGACCGCCTGTCGCGCGCCGGCTTCCGCCGCAGCCACAACATCGCCTATGCCCCGGTGTGCCCGTCGTGCCAGGCCTGCGTGCCGATCCGCATCCCGGCCAACACCTTCCAGCCAGACCGGACCTTGCGAAAGGTCGCCCGCGCCAACGCCGGGCTGGAGGGTTACCATGTGCCGGCCCGCGCCACCGCCGAACAGTTCCAGTTGTTCCAGCGCTACCAGCAGGCCCGCCACGGCGACGGCGACATGGCCAGCATGAGTTTCTACGACTACCGCGCCATGGTCGAGGACACGCCGATCGAAACCTTCATCATCGAGTTCCGCGACGACCAGGACCGTCTGGTCTGCGCCTGCCTGGGCGACAAGCTCGGCGACGGCCTGTCCGCCGTCTACAGTTTCTTCGCCCCTGGCATGGAGAAGCGTTCTCTCGGCACCTTCGCCGTGCTGTGGCTGATCGAGCGCGCCCTCGCCCTGGGCTTGCCTTACGTCTACCTGGGTTATTGGGTGCCCGAGAGCCGCAAGATGGCCTACAAGGCCCGGTTCAAGCCCAGCGAAATCCTGCTGAACGGCACATGGCGCGTGCTGGCGAATGGGGAAACCGCTGTGCCGACGCCGGCCAATAGCGTGTTGATGACCGAAACAGCGGACTGAGCAGGCCTCATGCCCGATCCTGACTGGCTGGTGTGGGCGCGCGAGATGCAAGCCCTGGCGCAGGCCGGCCTGGCCTTCAGCAAGGACCCTTATGATCGGGAACGCTTCGCTGCCCTGCGCCGCCTGTCCGCCCGGATCATGGCGGAGCGCACCGCCGCCAGCCAGGCGCGGATCGAGGCCCTGTTCGACGCCGAAACAGGTTACGCCACCCCCAAGGTTGGCGTGCGCGGGGCCGTGTTCGACGACGCCGGGCGCATCCTGATGGTGCGGGAGGCGGTTGACGAGGATCGCTGGACCCTGCCCGGCGGCTGGGCTGACGTGAACCAGACCCCGGCGCAATCCGTGGCGCGGGAGGTGTTCGAGGAATCCGGCTACCACGCCCAACCGGTCAAGCTGGCCGCTGTCTGGGATCGCGCGCGGCAGCGGCAGCCAGCGACGGCGTTCTCGGTCGTTCGCATGTTCTTCGTTTGCGCGCTGCGCGGCGGCATGGCGACGACCAGCCTGGAAACCAGCGGCGTCGGCTGGTTTTCCGAGGCTGACCTGCCCACGGATCTTTCCTTGCGACGGACGTTGCCGCATCACATCGGCCGGATGTTCGCGCACTGGCGCCAGCCGGACCTGCCCACCGAATTTGATTAGCAGCCGTCGCGCAGCCAAAACCAACGCATGAGACTGAAAAGGCTGCTTGCCGCGGCTCAGGCGCCTGGCGAGCAATCCGTCTGCCGCGCGTCACCCGCCGTCGTTCTCCTGCCGTCGGCGAGCGCGGCGGCGACAACGGGCTCGATCGAGGCCGCGATGAGATCCATGCCTTGCAGTGTCGGATGAAGCAAATACTTGCCGTCCGAAGCGCCCTGCTCCCTGAAAAGGCCTGCATCAAGCTGGCCATGATGATAAAAAACGCAGGAAACATCCTGGTAAGCCGCTGTAGCGTTGCGGTGGCCGAAGAGCGTGGCCAGCCGAGCGTTGATTTCGGTGCGTTTTCTTTGATCGTTGTCTGGCCTGCCGTTGGGCAGGATGCCAAGGATCAAAACCTTGGCGGATGGCGCTCTTTCCTTCACCGTCCGCGCCAGGGTCCTGATGCCTTCCGCGATGTCGGAAGCGGGTTTGCCGAAATCGTTGGCGCCGATCAGGATGACCGCCAGCTTGAGCGCAAGGCCGTCCAGTTCCCCGTGACGCACGCGCCAGATCACGTTGTCCGTGGTGTCGCCGTTAAACCCGAGGTTGACCGCCTCACGGCCGTCATACCAATGATCCCAGACAGGGTCGCGCGGATCCCATTCGAAACTATGAAAGATCGAGTCACCCAGGAAGACAAGGTGAACCGGTTGCTTGTGCAGCTCAGCTTGCTTTTCGGCAAAACGTTCTTGCCACCATGGCTCGGACATCAATGAGCTGGGCGTATTCGCCGCGCGCGTTGGCGACGCCGCGGCCAGCAGCATTGCCATGAGCACAACCAGATTGATGCGAAGCCGGCCTGGATTGGCTTTTGTCGGGTGAATAAACGGGAGCATATGGAATATAGTTTCGAAAATGGAGTGGCCACGC
>CAXTXZ010000009.1:15509-18343 GCA_964248015.1 uncultured Rhodopila sp.
AAATATAGTTCTGAATATGGAGCGCTCGCATAGGATGCGGCAATACTGTCCCGACGTGAAATCATCATATCGTGATGAAAAATCACGCATTAGTGTGGGTTGCTATAACTAGCACAAAACATTTACAAGCCTTGGCACCGGAAACCCGTTACCTACGGGACGAGCACTGTTGGGCATTGCATATGAGACAGCTATTTCTCTCGTCTGATCAGATGGCAGCGAGGCGTGGAGCTGTCCCAAGTCTTGACGGGCTGCGGGCGCTCAGCATCTTGCTGGTGCTGGCAGCCCATTTCATTGATCCGTATGTATTCCCTGGCGGCCTTGGTGTCTACTGCTTTTTCATTATTAGCGGATTTCTTATCACGCGTCTGCTGCTTGCCGAGCACGACAGCAACGGGTGGGTTTCGCTTCCGCTATTCTACATGCGGCGGCTTCTTCGTCTTTACCCTGTCATGATCGTGTTCACGGCTGTGGTGATAGGGTTGGACATGGCGCTTGGCAAGCCATACGATTTCCTTGAGCCGACGTCTGGCTTGGGGTACTTCGCGAATTATTTCTACGTTTACCTCGGCAACAACCACATTCCCACGCTGATGCCGTACCCGGCGTTTTGGTCCTTGTCGGTTGAAGAGCATTTCTACATCTTGTTCCCGGTCCTTTTCGTCCTGTTGAAGGGCAATCCGGCGCGCCTGGCATGGGCGCTTGTCGGCCTGTGCATCGCCTGCCTGAGCTTGCGGCTGGGCATGGCGAGGGTTTACCCCGAATACTTGCATTCAAGCGTCTTTTACGTTGAGTCCCATTACCGGCTCGATTCCATTGGCTTTGGCGTGCTGCTGGCACTGTTGTGCCAACTCGCTCGGGGGCGTCGGTTCTTGCGGCTGTTGACCCATCCGGCCGCAACCGTCAGTGGCCTGCTTGTCGTGCTGGCGTGCCTTCTGGTGCGCGACCCCTGGTTTCGCGAGACAATCCGCTACAGCGTGCTGGGCTGCGCCATTTCTGTGTTGTTCGTTGGCGTGCTGTTCGGCGCCTGGCTTCGTCCGGTGCAGCAGGTTCTCAATGCCGCCGTGCTTGTATGGATCGGACGCCTTAGCTACTCGATCTATATCTGGCACGAGGGCGTGGCGTCGTTCCTGCCGCTCGCCGGCAGGCCGCTTTGGCTGACCGCGCCAATCAACCTCGCCATGACATTCGCCGTGGCGGCCCTTTCCTATTATGCCGTGGAACAACCCTTCCTTTTGCTGCGTCGATACCTGCGGTCTCCCCAGCCTCGGCTTGTGCGTCAACCGATTTGTTAGCCACGATACCTGATTTCAAGGACACAGCCATGGACACACGCTTACGCATCCTGAAGCCCGAGCCGACAAGAACCACGAGCCGGCACAGGGACAATACGGCTGCGTTCTGGTGCGGCGTGATCGCCATCGTTTCACAGCTTGTCTTCTCCTCCAACGTGCTGAAGACCATGGGCTATGAATACAATTTGCATCCCTCGACGTTCTTCATAGTGATTTGCGCCATCTTTTTCGTTGGCGTGAGAGGCGCGCCGCTGAGCCAGCGGTTTCGTGAAACGCCCGGCCTGCTGCTGTTCGTGTGCGGAATGCCGGCACTGACGCTTTATGCGATATTTTTCGTCGGCTACAGCGGATCGACGGTGTTCATAGAGACTTTCTGGTCGGCAGGCCTTCTTGCGTTGATGATTGAACCGGCCACCGACAGGCAAAAGCGCCTGCTGGGCGGCATCCTGATGACGATTGTCATCGCAAACGTCTTCATCGCGCTTTATGAAAGCTTGTCCCACACGCAACTCTTCCCGTTGTTCATAGATCCGGACGCCCCGGACGCGGCGACCAATGACATGGATGACGAATTCCGTGCCCATGCGTTCTTTTCGCATCCGCTCAGCGCGGCGCTTGTGGCGGCCATGGCCGTTTTCCTGCTTTACAGCAGCCGCCTGCGGTTCATCCCCTCGGCGTCTATCTTTGCCCTGCTGATGGTTGGGTTGCTGGCGTTCGGCGGGCGCACGGCACTGGGAGTCACGCTGCTGGTGTCCGCGGCGACCGCGGCGTACACGCTCGTGACTGGCGTCGTGAAACGAAAGCTAAGCCTCGAGTTCATGCTGTACGTTGTCACGGCCGCCATTGTCATGCCGATTGTGTTTTATGTCGTCATTAGCCAGACCACGATTGCCGACCGCATCGTCAACAACCTTTATTACGATGGCAGCGCGGCCGTGCGCGCCACCCAGTGGGAAATATTCAACCATCTACAGCTTCGGCATTGGCTGTTCGGCATTTCCAAGGACGAGCTTTTCGTGCTGAAATACCAAATCGGCCTTGGTGGCGCTGACACTGATATCGAGAACTTCTGGATACTCCTGTTTCTCGACCTGGGCAGCATCGGTTTCACGGTGTTTCTCGCATTGTTTGTTGGCTTCATTATCCATCTGGCGCGCTACGCGGGCACCTTGAATGGATGGTTGCTGGCCGGTTCGGCGTTCATCATAGACTCTTCCTCCAACTCCCTGGGCGTTTGGAGCAACGATTTGCTGCTTGAGGTCGCCTTCCTGGTTGCCATTTCTGGCTACCGCAATTACAGCCCGGCTCGTTCCTTCCGGCGCCTGTCAATAACAAGGCCTGTCCTTCGTCAGGTCTTCGGCAGAAGCGGCGGCCTCATGGCGCGGCCGGGACCGTCGCGCATGCCCAATCTGCGGTGACGAAAGGCTCCGTTGGCCGGAGGGGTGGAACCAGAGCCTCCAAGCTTCAAAACGAGGCCACGGGGGCGATTGGCAGAGATGTCACGGCGGAACCAGGAGATGCAGCCGCTTGGCCATGGCA
>CAXTXZ010000009.1:18353-22664 GCA_964248015.1 uncultured Rhodopila sp.
CTTTGCCCCACCGATTGAACCACAACTTTCAGTTTAAGTCTAGACTTTTACACCTTAAGCCAGGATGAACTTCGGCAGCGTCACATCCTTGGTCACGGCGTCGAACACCGCCTTCACGGGCGCGCCCATCCGCAGGTTCTCCGTGTTGTCCACAAGGTTGCTGACCACCACTGGCCCTTCCTCCAGCCGCACCAGGCAGACACAATAGGGCAGGTCGTCCTTGAACCCGTCCCAATAGGCCCGGTGCATCTCGATCCAGGACTCCAGCGTCCCCTTCCCCGACGCCTCGACCCAATCCTGGTCCCCCGCCAGGCATTGGGGGCAAACCGGTGCGGGCGGGAAGCGCGTGTCCCCACAGGACGGACAATGCTGAAGCAGCAACCGCCCTTGCTTCGCCGCCGCCCAGAACGGGGCGTTCAGCGTGTCCAGCCGAGGCAGCGGCTTGGCGTGGCTCATGGCGATCTCCTTAACCGCGCGTGTAGATGATTGACCGCGTGCAGGGCGTGGACTGCACGTACTGCACGACCTCGCAGTCGGGAATCTGGCGAGCGCCGCATTCGCCGCGCAGTTGGCGGACGGCCTCGACATTCAGCGCCCAGCCTTGCATGTAGCTGTTTGACAGGTGCCCGCCGTCGGTGTTCACCGGCAGCCGTCCGCCCAGGCTCAGGCCGCCATCCTCGACAAAGGAACCTGACTCGCCACGGCCGCAAAATCCCAGCCCCTCCAGGCTGAACAGCACGGTGGGGGAGAAATTGTCGTAGCACATCAGCGCATCGACATCGCCGTGCGTCACCCCGGCCATCTCATGGGCCTGCCGCCCCGCCGAACTGATCGCCGGATACCAGAAATCCATGTCGAAGTTCGCGATCGAGGACGGGCTGTATGTTTCCCGCGCACCGAAACCCGAGATCAGCACCGGCGGCTTGGCGAAGTCCTCGGCGCGATCCCTTGACGTCAGGATCAGGCAGACCGCGCCATCGTTGATCAGGCAGTAGTCCAGCAGCCGCAGCGGCGCGGTGATGAAGCGCGCGCTCTCGTGGTCCTCGATCGTGATCGGGTTGCGCATCACCGCGTCGGGATTGAGGCAGGCATGGTAGCGGATCGCCACCGAGACCTCGGCCAGTTGCCGCGTTGTCGTGCCATACATCTCCATGTGCCGGCGAAACGCCATTGCGTGCGCGGCGCCGGGCGAGGTGAAGCCCCACGGGTCCCAGGTTCCCGGACTTTCGTCGCCGCCGTAGTTCACCCGCCGCGAGCGCCCGATGTTGGCGTACAGCAATGCCGCGTAATCGCAGTGGCCCGCCGCGATTGCCGTCGCCGCCTCGATGATGCCCATGCCGGACATGCGGCCGTGGCCCGGCAAGGTGATGGTCCATCTCGGGTTGAGTCCCAAAACCTCCCCCATGCGCGCATAGTAGGGAATGCGCGAAACCAACAGCCCGTCGATCTTGTTCTTGCTGATGCCGCAGTCGGCGATGGCGTTGCGGAACGCCTGCGCCGCCAGCCCGTACTCGTCGATCTCGGGGAAGTTGCCGTATTTCGTGTTGCCGACGCCGATGACGGCGATCTTGTCCTTGAGCTCGTTCAGGTCGAACATGCGTTGCCTCCGCTGAGGGGATGATACAGCGGCCGGCGCCGAGGGCAAAGCCAGGCCCCACGTCAGGCGAGCAATGCCGGGCGCGTTCAGCATCAGACAGGACCCACAGCATGACATCCGACGCCACTGACCGCCATGACTTCGCCTCGTCCGGCCTGACAGCCTGCGTCAAGGCGGATGGCGCTGAACTGTGCGGGCTGCGCGATGCCAACGGCGTGGAGTGCCTGTGGCCGGCGGAACCGGCATGGCCGCGCCACGCGCCCATCCTGTTTCCCATTGTCGGCCGGCTGCGAAACGACACGCTGACGCATGCCGGGCAGGACTACCGCCTGACGCAGCATGGCTTCGCCCGAGACCGCCGTTTCACCTGGGTCGAACGCACCGCGACCGGATGCCGCCTGGCGTTGAGCGACGACGCGCAGACGCAGGCGATGTATCCATTCAAGTTCCGCTTCGAGGTCGGCTACAGCGTTGCGGAAACGTCGCTCGAAATCCGCCTCACCGTCACCAACACGGGCGATGACGTGCTGCCCGCCTCGATGGGCGCGCACCCCGCCTTCCGCTGGCCCTTGTCGCCCGGCGTGGCCAAGGAGGCCTACAGCCTGACCTTCGCCGCCGAGGAAACCGCCCCGCTGCGCGGCGTGGCCGATGGCCTGCTGACCGAGCCGGACCGGCCCTCCCCCATCAACGGCCGCCATCTTCCCTTGAACGAGGCCCTGTTCGCCCAGGATGCGCTGATCCTGCCAAACCCCGCCAGCCGGTCGGTGCGGTTCGCCGCCGCCGATGGACCCGCCCTGACCCTTGCCTGGGAGGGCTTTTCCCAACTTGGCCTGTGGTCACGCGCCGGCGGCGATTTCCTTTGCATCGAGCCGTGGCGCGGCATGGCAAGCCCGCCTGGCTTCCAGGGCGACTTCGCCGAAAAACCCTGGCTGATGCTCATTCCGCCGGGCGAAAGCCGTTCGGCCCACCTGACCATCACGGCGCAATCGTAACGCGGCCCTGAAAGCCCTACGCCACCCCCAGCTTCAGCCGAGGGTCCTCGGCCGGCCGGCGCGCGTGGCTTCCGGCGAACTTCCGCCAGGCGATCACCCCGACATCGCTTCTGGAAAGCCGCTCCGGCCCCGGAACAGTTGATTCGATCAGCACCTTGTCCTGATCCGAGAACATCCGGTCGTGCACCCAGCGGCGGAAGGCATGGTAATGCGCCCGGTCATACATCTCCCGCCAGCGGCCGACGCGCCGCCAGTTGTTGATGTTGAAGCACCGGGTCGTCATCTCGTCGATCGGCACCGCCCACTGGATCAGGCTGTATTCGCCGCTCAGCCGCCCCACCACGGTCAGGCCGGGCAGCCAGATCTCCGACTGGTTCTTGATGCCGTAGACCTTGCGCGCCTTGGAGTTCTCGAAGCCCGACGTCGCCCCCCGCCCGGCCGGCTTCATGAAGCGCCACCACTCGTTTTTCGGGAACCGCCCGAGGCCGGGATATTCCGCGCTCGTCATCCCGCCCGACCGCTTGATCGCCAGCCCCTTGCCGCCATCGAGCGGCTTCGGATCAAGCGTCAGCGCATACGGCAACTGCGGCTGGAAGATCAGTTCGGGCGAGTTGCGATGCACATACTGCGCGTGGTGGTCCTGCGGCCAGTTGTCCACCAGCCAGCGCCAGTTGCACTTGTAATCGGTATGCATCGAGATGTTGAAGAACGTCGCCTGGTCGCCGATCCAGTCCGGCACGTCATCGATGAGCGTTGACGGCGCCATGCTGCCCGGCCACAGCCAGATCATTCCGGCATGCGCCTGCACAGGATAGGTCCGCGTCTCCACCTTGCGCGCGATGGCCGCGTCCGGTCCCTCCATCAGCGCGGCGACCAGGCGCCCGGTGGCGCCCTCGAACGTCCAGCCGTGATACGGGCACGAGATGGTGCCGGCATAGCTGCATGTGCCCAGCGACAGCTTCACCCCCCGGTGCGGGCAGCGGTCATCCAGGGCGAAGATCGCCTCGCCGTCGCGAAACAGCACGATGTCCTTGCCCAGCAGCCGCACCGGCTTGGGCTTGCGGCCCAGTTCCCCTGTCGTGATGATGGGATACCAGTAATTCTCGAACCCCAGCTTGGGAATGTCGTGGCGGCGATAGGGAAGCTCGCCCGGATCGTCCAATGCTTCAGCCATGATGGGATTCCCTTTGCTCTAGGCGGGGCGGCGGGCGATCAGGTCGATCTCGATCCGCGCGTCGTACGCCAGCCCGGTGGCGCCGATGCAGGTGCGCGCGGGACGCCGTTCTTCCGGGAAGAAGCTGCTGTACGCCGCGTTCATCGCCTTGTAGTCTTCCTGGAAGTGCGTCAGGTAAATGCGCGCCATCGTGACGTGTTCCAGCCCCAGCCCGATCCCGCTCAGCACCAGCCGGAGGTTGGCCATGACGGCGCGGGTTTGTGCCTCGATCCCGTCAGGCAGCACGCCGGGATCGGCTGGCGTGTCGGGCATCTGCCCGGTCACGAACACCCAGCCGTCGCACTCGACCGCGTGGCTGAACGGAGCAACCGGCTTCGGGCCATCCTGGACCATGTGGAACAGCATCGTGCTATCGGGCATGCGGGCTCTCGATGTTGGTTCCGCCTGCTGATGCAGGGGTCGTGCCACAGCGTCATTGCGGCTCATGTTGGAGTTAGAGCTTTTTCCGTTCGCATTGGCTCACGGAAAAACCCTGGCATATTGTTTCA
>CAXTXZ010000010.1:0-21990 GCA_964248015.1 uncultured Rhodopila sp.
CGTGTTCACGCCCGAGGCGTTGCGCCACCTGGTAGCCGAGACCGGCCCTGGCCAGGTCATGGTGGGAACGGATTACCCGTTCCCATGGACCAGCACGGAAATCGACCTTGTTCTGCAAACACCTGGCCTGACCGACGATCAGCGGATCGCCATCCTGGGCGGAACCGCGGCCCGGCTGCTCGGCATCGCTTCCTGAAGGCGCGCGACGGCGGCACGACCGGCGCCTGCCAGTTCAACCGCACGCGCCGCGTCCTGGCAGAATGTCCCTGACTTCACAAACCACGGCATGTATGGACACACAATGGCGCGTCGCAGTCCGGTTGGGACCGCGACGTGCCATAGCTCATTGTTACCTAAGCAGATTCACGCCTCCGGACCTTTCGGCCCCTTGGCGATCTGCTATATCCTGACTTCCCGCGGCCCGCGGCAGTCCGGAACCTTTAGGGACACAATGGATCACCCTGACCAGCCAGCCCAAGCCGACCAACCCGCTTCTGGTCCGCTTGCCATTGAAGATTATGGCATCATTGGCGATTGCTCCACCTGCGCGCTGGTGGGCCGGAATGGCTCCATCGACTGGTTGTGCTGGCCGCGGTTCGACAGCGCCGCCTGTTTCGCCGCGCTGCTGGGGGACAGCCGCAACGGGCGGTGGCTGATCGCGCCAACCGCCGCCGACGCCAAGGTTACCCGGTCCTATCGCGGGGACAGCCTGATCCTGGAAACCGTGTTCGAAACAAAGGAGGGCAGCTTCGCGGTCATCGACTTCATGCTGCCTTTCGACAGCGAAGCCAGGACAAGCAACCATTCGTTGGTTGCCCGCATCGTTGAGGGCCGCAGCGGCCGTGTCTTTGCGCGGACGGAACTGGTGTTGCGGTTTGACTATGGCTCGTCGCTGCCCTGGGTGATCCGCCTTGATGAATGGCTGAACGGCATCACGGCCATTGCCGGCCCCAACATGGTGGTCCTGCGCACGCCCGTGAAGGTCATTGGCCGTGACATGGCGACGGTCGCTGAATTCGTCGTGGAAGCCGGCGAAACCATTCCCTTTGTCCTCACCTACGGCCCTTCCCACCTGCCCGTGCCGCCGCCGGCCGACGCTGTCGCCGCGCTGCGGGAAACCGAGGCGTTCTGGCGCGAATGGTCCGGCCGATGCACCTACCAGGGCGAGTGGCGGGATGCCGTCATGCGCTCCCTGATCACGCTGAAGGCGCTGACGTTCCAGGCAACCGGCGGCATTGTCGCCGCCGCCACGACGTCGTTGCCCGAGCAGCTTGGCGGCCAGCGCAACTGGGACTACCGCATCTGCTGGCTGCGCGACGCGACGCTGACGCTGCTCGCGATGATGGGGGCGGGCTACTACGAGGAAGCCGGGGCGTGGCGCGACTGGCTGCACCGTGCCATAGCGGGCAGTCCCGAGCAGATCCAGATCATGTACGGCCTTGCCGGGGAACGCCGGATGGAGGAATGGGTCGTTCCCTGGCTGTCAGGATACCAGGGGGCCGCTCCCGTTCGGGTGGGAAACGCCGCCGCCGACCAACTGCAGCTCGATGTGTATGGCGAGGTGATGGATGCGCTGCACCAGGCGCGCAAAGGCGGCCTCAGCCCAGGCCCGGCGAGCTGGACGCTTCAGGTCAACCTGATCGAGCAGATCATAATGATCTGGGACGAGCCGGACGAGGGCATCTGGGAAGTCCGTGGCGGCCGTCGCAAGTTCACCTTCTCCAAGGTGATGGCCTGGGTGGCGCTCGACCGCGCGGTGGCCGATGCGGAGGCGTTCAACCTGCCAGGGCCGCTGGAGCACTGGCGCGAGGTGCGCGCCTGCATCCATGCGACGGTTTGCGAGCAGGGATACAACCCGCAGAAGCAGACATTCGTGCAAAGCTTTGGCTCGGAGGACCTGGATGCCAGCTTGCTGCTCATTCCCCTGGTGGGTTTCCTTCCGCATGACGATCCACGGGTGCTTGGAACCGTCGCCGCGATCGAGCGGGACTTGATGGCGGACGGGTTCGTGATGCGCTATCGCACCGAGACGGGATCGGACGGCCTGCCGCCGGGCGAAGGGGCTTTCCTCGCCTGCAGCTTCTGGCTGGCGGACTGCCTCCATAGCCAGGGCCGCACGCAGGAAGCCCGCGCCTTGTTTAAACGGCTTCTCGGGTTGTGCAACGACCTTGGGCTGCTGTCGGAAGAGTATGACCCGCAGGCCAAGCGGCTGGTGGGCAACTTCCCTCAGGCTTTCTCGCATATCGGGTTGATCAGCACCGTGATGAACCTTTCGGGATTGGAATTGAGCCCATCGGAACAACGACAAGGCGGCGGGGACGCTGACCCCGGCTGACGAAAACGCTGTTCAGCCAAAGATGGCGGCGTGCGTGCGGGCGGGGTCCCGCTGAACGTGGCGCACCCCTGACGCGCCCGCCACGATCAGGTCACGCGCGATGCCGATGAACAGCCCATGCTCGATGATGCCGGCCCGCGCGGCCAGCGTTGCCGCCAATGCCGTGGGATCGGCGATCGGGCCGAAACGGCTGTCGAGGATCAGGTTCCCTTGATCCGTGCGAAACAGCCCTGACTCCCCCTGACGGATTTTCACCGTCGCGCCGATCCCTTCAAGAAAGCGCAACTGAGCGTGCAAGCCAAATTCCATCACTTCCACCGGCAGCGCCCAATGCGTGCCGATCCGGGGGGACAGCTTGCTTTCATCGACCACGATCACCTCCCGCCGGCTGGACTGGGCGACGATCTTTTCCCGCAGCAGCGCGCCGCCGCCGCCTTTGATCAGGCTCAGCGCCGGGTCCACCTCATCCGCGCCGTCAATGGTGATGTCGATGGCGCGGGGGATGTCGTCGCTCAGCATGGGGATGCCGAGTTCGCGCGCGGCCCTGTCGGTCGCACGGGATGTCGCGACCGCGACAACATCCTTCAGGTCGCCTCGGCGCAGGCGCTCTGCTATGCGGCGGGTCGCGAAGATCGCGGTCGAGCCGGTGCCCAGGCCGATCACCATGCCGGACGAGACCAGCGCCGCGGCATAGTCACCGGCCTGGCGCTTCAGCCCTTCCGCGTCGTCCGTCATCCCCGCTGGCGCCGGTAGCGGCTGATCAGCGCGTTGGTGGAAGCGTCGTGCGCCAGCTTCGGCTCCGCGCCGCCGTGGGCCAGTTCAGGGATGATGCGGCTGGCCAGGACCTTGCCCAGCTCGACGCCCCACTGGTCGAAGCTGTCGATCGCCCAGATCGCGCCCTGGGTGAAGACGCTGTGCTCGTACAGGGCGATCAGGCTGCCCAACGCGGCGGGGTTGAGCGTTTCGGCCAGGATCATGTTGGTCGGCCGGTTGCCCTCGGTGACGCGGAACGGCGTCTGGAAATCGGGCGAGCCTTCCGCCTTGAGTTCCCCTTCGGTCTTGCCGAAGCCCAGCGCCTCGGCCTGGGCGAACAGGTTGGCCATCAGCAGGTCGTGCTGCTCGCCCAGCGGGCTGAGCGGCTTGCAGAAACCGATCATGTCGCACGGCACGAGCTTGGTGCCCTGGTGCAGCAACTGGTAGAAGGAGTGCTGCCCGTCGGTGCCCGGCTCGCCCCAGATGATCGGGCCGGTCTGGTAGTCCACGACATGCCCGTCGAGATCGACATGCTTGCCGTTGCTTTCCATCTGCAACTGCTGGAGGTAGGCGGGAAGCCGGGCCAACTGGGCCGAATACGGCATGACGCCGAGGGTCTGCGCGCCAAAGAAGTTGTTGTACCAGACAGTCAGAAGCCCCAGCAGCATCGGCAGGTTCCCAGCCGGGGGCGCGCTGCGGAAATGCTCGTCCATGGCGTGCGAGCCAGCCAGCATGGCGCGGAAGTTGTCGGGACCGACCGCGATCATGGTGGACAGGCCGATCGCGCCTTCCATGGAATAGCGTCCGCCGACCCAGTCCCAGAAGCCGAACGTGTTGGCCGGGTCGATGCCGAATTCCGTCACGCCGGCGATGTTGGTCGAGACAGCGGCGAAGTGTTTCGCCACGGCGACGTCCGGGCCGAGCTTGCTGACCAGCCAGGCGCGGGCCGTCTTGGCGTTGGTCATGGTCTCAAGGGTGGTGAAGGTCTTCGAGGAAATGATGAACAGCGTTTCCGCCGCATCGAGGTCAACCGTCGCCTCGTGGAAATCCGCGCCATCGACGTTGGCGACGAAGCGGAAGGTCATCGACCGGTCGCTGAAGGGACGCAGGGCGCGGTACGCCATCTCGGGGCCTAGGTAGGAGCCGCCGATGCCGATGTTCACCACGTTGCGGATGCGCTTGCCGGTGTGGCCGGTGAACGCGCCGCCGCGCAGGCGCGTGGCGAAATCCGCCATCGCGTCCAGCACCTTGTGAACCTCGGGCACCACATCCGCGCCATCGACGTTGATGCGCGCGCCGCGCGGGGCGCGCAGGGCGACGTGCAGCACCGCCCTGCGTTCCGTGGTGTTGATCTTCTCGCCCATGAACATCGCGTCGCGCCGCTTCGCCACGCCGCGCTCTTCCGCCAGTTGCGCCAGCAGCCGCAGCGTCTCGTCGGTGATACGGTTCTTGGAGTAGTCCAGGAACAATCCCGCGCCCTCGGCCGAGAAGCGCTCCGCCCGGCCGGGATCGTCAGCGAACAGCGTGCGCAGGTGCACATCCTTGATCTGGGCATGATGGGCGGACAACGCCTGCCAGGCCGGCGTGGCGGTAACAGCGGTCATCGTACGTTTCTCCGGGTTCAGGTCAGCACCTTGCTCTTTTCCTTGATGCCGGCCAGGAGTTCGTCCCACGACTTCACGAAGCTCTTTGCGCCGTCGGATTGCAGTTGCGTGGACAACGCCGTCAGGTCGATGCCCGCCTTGAGGTGCGCGTCTAGCACGGCTTCCGCGTCGCCGCCGTCGCGCGCCAACGCGCCTGCCGGGTTGCCGTGCTCGGCGAAGGCCAGCAGCGTGGGTTCCGGCATCGTGTTCACCGTGTTCGGCGCCGCAAGGCCGTCGATGTACAGCGTGTCCGGCGCGCTTTTGTCTTTTGTTCCGGTGCTGGCGAACAGCAGCCGCTGCGGACGCGCGCCGACGTTCTCCAGCCGCTGGAACCGATCGCTTTCAATAATGTCACGGTAGGCCTTGTAGGCCTGCCGGCTGACCGCCATGCCAAGCGTGCTGCGCAGCTCCGCCGGCACCTTGTCGTTCACGGCGACGTCCCAGCGGCTGACGAACAGCGAGGCGACGGAACGCACGTCGGCGGACAGGCCGGCGGCAACCCGCTTCTCAAGCCCGGCCATGTAGGCCTCGGCCGCAAGCTTGTACTGGTCAGTGGAGAACAGCAGGGTGACGTTGACGGGGATGCCGGCGAAGATCGAATCGGTGATGGCCGGCAAGCCTTCCGGGGTGCCGGGGATCTTGATGAACAGATTCGGCTTGTTCGCCAGCTCGTGCAGCGTCTTGGCCTGCTTGACCGTAGCGGCGGTGTCAAAGGCGAAGACCGGCGACACCTCCAGCGAGACGAAGCCGTCCACCGTTCCGGTACGGTCATAAATCGGCCTGAACAGGTCAGCCGCCCGGCTGAGATCCTGGATCGCGAGGTTGAAGAACAGGTCCTCGCCTTCCGCGCCGTCATCAAGCTGGCGGCGGATTTCCTTGTCGTACCACGAGCTGCGGGAGATGGCGTTGTCAAAGATCGTCGGGTTGGACGTAAGGCCGGTGACCGACATTTCGTCGATGTAGCGCTTCAGCGTGCCGCTATCGAGCAGGTCGCGGGTGATGTTGTCGAGCCACAGGCTCTGGCCGAGCTGGTTAAGGGCTTTGGGAGCGTTTGAGGGCATTGGGTGG
Source organism: uncultured Rhodopila sp. (assembly GCA_964248015.1). GTDB lineage: Bacteria > Pseudomonadota > Alphaproteobacteria > Acetobacterales > Acetobacteraceae > Rhodopila. Next base: position 5,800 of record CAXTXZ010000010.1, read on the forward strand.
ATTCCTTCGCTGAGTTCAGGGCACTGGAGCGTGCTCCAGCATAGTCAGCATGCGTCTTGTTGAAACTGGCCAGGCAGCAGCCGGTTTCGTGTCATGAAATGGTAACGGCGGCGGGCCGTTACCATCAGTGGCCTTCCTTCGGCTTTTCGACGTGGCCGCCGAACTCGAAGCGCAGCGCGGACAACAGGCGGTCGCCGTAGTCGGCTTCCCCGCGCGAGCTGAAGCGGGCGAACAGCGCCGCCGAGATCACCGGCGCCGGCACGCTTTCATCGATCGCGGCCTGCACCGTCCAGCGGCCTTCCCCGGAGTCGGAAACGCGGCCGGTGAAGTTCTCGAAGTCGGGGCTTTTGCGCAGGGCGGTCGCGGCAAGATCCAGCAGCCAGGATGCGACGACGCTGCCCCGGCGCCAGACTTCGGCGACCTGCGCTATGTCGATGTCGTATTTGAAGCGTTCCGGGTGGCGCAGGGGCGTTGTTTCAGCATCCGAGACCTGATCGCGAATGCCGATATTGGCATGCTTGATGATGTTCAGCCCTTCCGCGTAGGCGGCCATCAGCCCGTATTCTATGCCGTTGTGCACCATCTTGACGAAGTGCCCGGCGCCGTTCGGGCCGCAGTGCAGGTAGCCGAGTTCCGCGGGGCCGGGATCGCCCGACGCCCCAGGGGTGCGCGGCGCGGCGTCCAGCCCAGGGGCGAGCGAGCGGAAGATCGGGTCGAGGCGCTTCACCACCTCGGGCTCGCCGCCGATCATGTGGCAGTAGCCGCGCTCCAGGCCCCATACGCCGCCGCTGACGCCGACATCGACGTAGTGCAGGCCCTTTTGCCGCAGCTCTTCCGCGCGGCGGATGTCGTCGTGGTAATAGGAGTTGCCGCCATCGACCACGATGTCGCCTGGCTCCAGCAGGGGCAGCAGCGACGTGAGCACGGGATCGACGATGGCGGCGGGAACCATCAGCCAGACGAGCCGGGGCTTGCTGAGTTGCTGGACGAAGTCGTTCAGGCTGGTGGTGCCCTTCGCGCCTTGGGCAACGAGCGTCTCCACGGCTTGGGGATGGCTGTCATAAACCAGGCATTCGTGCCCGGCCCTGACCAGCCGGATCACCATGTTGCCGCCCATCCGTCCCAGGCCGATCATTCCAAGCTGCATTGTTTCGCTCCTTGTTCCGTTGACTTGCAGCCCCCAGCCTTCTGGCGGCAAGCGATCCGACACATGCGTTGCCGGAACGCCGGGGGCGGCTGCATTGTTCAGTCGTTTGCCGCCTGCTCAAGCCCAAAGAGGGCAGCGCCCAGCAGGGCGGCGTTGATTGTGATCACGTGCACCGGCACTGCGCTCAGCAAATTGGCGAAACGCCCCTTGGCGGTGAACGCGCGCATGAACGCGCCGTCCTGAAGCTGCGGCACCATCCGCGGCGGCATGCCGCCGGCCAGGTAGACGCCGCCGGTCGCCATCACCTTTAGCGCGAGGTTGCCGGCCTCCGCCCCCCAGACGTCGATCACGATGCGCAGCGTTTCCGCCGCGAGGGGGTTGTTGTCGCCTTCTTTCAAGGCAGCCTCGACGATCAGCGGCGTGCGGTCGTGGGCGGCATGCAGCAAGGCGGCGAACGCCGGGCTTTCCGATGACGGGTCGCGTGAGCGCACGTAATCATAGACGTTTGGCAGGCCCGAGCCAGCGCAGACCCGTTCGTAGGCGGCGTGGCGGAAACGCTCGGTCAGGAACGCCCACAGCCCGGCCTGGACCTGGTTGGCTGGCGCGAAATCCGCGTGCCCGCCTTCCGAGGCGCAGGCGATGTAGTCGTGCCCGTTCCAGATCAGGAACGCTTCCCCCAGGCCGGTGCCGGGGGCCAGAACGGCCATCGGGGCGTTCTGGCCGGGCTTGCCGGCGTTGATCTCGACCGTTTCCCCTGCCGCAAGCTTTGGCACCGCGTGGGCAATGGCGCGCAGGTCGTTCAGCAGCGTGACCCGCCGCAGGTTGAGGCTGCCGCACAGTTCCGCTTCGTCCAGCCGCCACGGCAGGTTGGTCAGGTGGGCCTGGCCGTTTATCACCGGGCCGGCAACGTCGAAACAGGCCGAGGTCGCGTGCCCGCCGGTGGCGGCCAGGAACGCTTCCACGATCGGCTGCAGCCCCTGGTAATCGCCGCTGGGGAAATTCCGCTCAGCCACGAAGGCGCGCGGGCCAGCCTCGGGCGAGACGAGCGCCAGCCGTGTTGTCGTGCCGCCGATGTCGCCCGCGATCAGCATTCGTTCGGCTCCGTCCAGATCTACCGGATCTGCTCCCGCGGCTGCCCTGTCCGGACGCGGCAGGCTTTTTACCACATGCCAGTTTGCAAAATGACGCAACCAGCCCAAAGGTCAATGAAATTCCAACCAGGCGCGTCGGCAACGCCGATGCGGCCGATGGCCGCTAGCGCTATCAGGGAGCGCGCCGCGCCGCTCCATCGCCTGCTGAACGGATGATGCGTGGAGAGCGGCGAATTCGGTTTCGCATTCCTGGGATGCCGCAAGGCCGGCGCAACGCCGCTTTCCAACACGCCCCGTCGTTGACGCCGCGCCACGCGCTGGCGCCGCGCCGCAACGTTCCGGAGGCCTTCCGCCAGCCATGGCAACCACTCCGGCGGAAGCAGGCACACCCACAACTTTCCATAAAACAGGCCACTTTTTTGTTATGCCGAAAATTCAAGCGGAATAGGTGTTTGTGATTTGACTGGTTTTCAGCGCTAAGCCTGATTCCTGGCCGTATTGTGGTAAACTCGCCGTGATGACTCTCAGATGTGCCTAATTTTAGGACTGCAATGGGGTGGCGGTGGCCTTGATCGAGTGATACGAGGCTCCAATGACAGACCACGCCATATTGGTGTCTGATACTGCGGGAACAGCGAGATCAGTCGATACACATTGTCCCTACTGCGCGCTTCAGTGCGGCATGACGCTGACGGAGCATGAGGGCGCCTGGACGGTTGGCGCGCGTGACTTTCCGACCAACAAAGGCGGCTTGTGCCGCAAAGGCTGGACGGCCGCCTCCCTGCTTTCCGCGCCGGACCGGCTGACCACGCCGCTGATCCGCGATCGCAAGGGGACGCACCTGCGAGCGGCGACGTGGGACGAGGCGCTTGACCGGGTTGCGACAGGCTTCCGCCGCATCCAGGCAAAGCACGGCGCTGACGCCGTGGCGGTGTTTGGCGGCGGCGGCCTGACCAATGAAAAGGCCTATCTTCTGGGCAAATTCGCCCGCGTGGCGCTCGGCACCGCCAACGTGGACTATAACGGCCGCTTCTGCATGGCGTCCGCGGCGGCGGCGGGATTGAGCGCGTTCGGGGTGGACCGCGGCCTGCCGTTCCCGCTGGAGGACATTCCGGGCGCCGAGGTCATCCTGCTGCCGGGCGGCAATCCCGTCGAAACGATGCCGCCGATCATGCAATATTTCGAGGCGCAGAAGCGCCGGGGCGGCAAGCTGATCGTGGCCGATCCCCGGCGGACGCCCACGGCGCGGGTGGCCGACCTGCACCTGCAACTGACCCCTGGCACCGATGCCGCGCTGGCCAACGGCCTGCTGCACATCGCCATCCGGGACGGTTTGCTGAACGACGCTTTCATCAAGCAGCGGACAGCGGGCTTCGAGGCGGTGCGACGCGCCTGCGCCTCGTACTGGCCGGACCGCGTGGAACGCATCACGGGCGTGCCCGTGTCACAGATGCATCGCGCCGCGCACATGCTGGGGGAAGCAGCCACCGCCATGGTGCTGAGCGCACGCGGCGCGGAGCAGCAACGCAACGGCACCGACAACACGCTGGCCTACATCAACCTGATCCTGGCGCTGGGGCATGCCGGGCGCAAGCATTGCGGCTACGGCTGCCTGACCGGCCAGGGGAATGGGCAGGGCGGCCGGGAACATGGCCAAAAAGCGGACCAGCTTCCGGGCTATCGCAAGATCGACAACCCCAGGCATCGCGCCGAGGTTGCCTCGGTCTGGGGGATCGATCCCGACAGCCTGCCGCAGCCTGGCCTTTCAGCCTGCGAACTGCTGGGTGAACTGGGCGGCCGCATCCACGGCTTGTTTGTCACTGCCTCGAACCTGCTGATCTCGGCGCCCGATGCCGAAACGGTCGCCGGCGGCATTGGCGGCCTCGACCTGATGGTCGTGGCCGACATGTTCCTGTCGGAGACGGCACGACGCGCCGACGTGGTGCTGCCCATCACCCAATGGGCCGAAGAGGATGGCACCATGACCAACCTTGAGGGCCGCGTCCTGGTGCGCCGTCGCGCCAAGGCGCCGCCCGAAGGCGTCCGGAGCGACCTCGAGATACTCCAAGCCCTGGCTGAACGCCTTGGATGCTCGGCGCGGTTCGACACGGAGCCTGAGCTGGCTTTCAACGAACTGCGGCGGGCAAGCAGCGGCGGGACGGCTGACTACGCGGGCATCACCTATGATCGCATTGCCGCGGCCGACGGCCTGTTCTGGCCCTGTCCGGATGAGGCGCATCCCGGCACGCCCCGGCTGTTCCTGGAGCGCTTCGGCACCGATGACGGGCGCGCGCGCTTCAAACGGGTTGAGTACCGCGGCCCGGCGGAAAACCCGGATCGCACGTTCCCTTACGTGCTGACCACTGGACGGCTCCTGTCGCATTACCAGACAGGCGCGCAGACCCGGCGGGTGAAAGAGCTGGCCGACGCCGAACCCGACGCTTTCGCTGAAATCAACGCCGACACGGCGCGCGGCCTGGGCATCGCCACCGGCGACATGGTGCGGCTGACCACACGCAGGGGCAGCGCCGACGTGCGCGCGCGCGTCAGCCGCGACATCCGCCTGGACACCCTGTTCGTGCCGTTTCACTGGTCGGGGAAAGCAAGCATCAACCGCTTGACGATTGCCGCGCTTGATCCGGTTTCCCGCATCCCTGAGTTCAAGGCCTGCGCGGTGCGGGTGGAGAAAATACCGCCAGCACAATCGCCCACCAAACCATTGCATGAGGTTTCATGATCGATTCAGTTCCGCGTTTCCTGAACGGCGCGTACCAGTTCAATGGCCGCGGCTACGACGCGCCCAGCCTGCTCGACCCGAAGCTGGTCTACACCGTTCCCTTCGACAAGCGCGCGCAGTTGATCTACGCCCGGCTGGGAAATTCCAGTTCTGAAATGATTTACCTGTCGCTGACGCACGACGGCAAAACAATCCGGATGTTCCCGGTTGGCGCCAAGGCGGGATCGCACGTGCCGTTGGCGGTGGTGGAAGACCTGCCTCCGGACAGCCGCGTCGAGTTGTTCCTGGCTGCGCCGGCCGGTTGCTCAGGCACCGTCGTTGTCGATGTTGGCCTGGTGGAAATCTGAGGCGGAGCATGGTTATGGCAAAGCAACGGCTTGTTGTCATCGGCAATGGTATGGCGGGCGCCCGCGCGGTTGAGGAAGTCCTGGCGCGCGGCGGGGCCGACCAGTTCGACATCACCATGTTCGGCGATGAACCTTACGGCAATTACAACCGCATCCTGCTTTCAAACGTGCTGAGCGGCATCCAGGACGGCAGCGACATCTACATCAACCCGCTGTCCTGGTACGAAGAGAACGACATCACGCTGCATGTCGGCGCGCGCGTGACGCAGATCGACCCGGCCTCCCGCATGGTCGAGGCCGCGAACGGCGTCCGGGCGGCCTATGACGTGCTGCTGATCGCCACGGGCAGCCGGTCCTTCATTCCGCCGGTCAAGGGCCTCAATGGGTCGGACGGCGCAATGAAAGCCGGCGTCTTTGGCTTTCGCTCCATCGCCGACACCAATGGCATCATTGCCTGCGCCAAAACCAGCAAGCGCGCCGCCGTCATCGGCGGTGGCCTGCTCGGCCTGGAGGCGGCGCGCGGCCTGCTGAACCACGGCTGCGAAACGCATGTTGTCCACCTTGGCGACTACCTGATGCCGGCGCAGCTCGACCGCACCGGCGCGGGCATCCTGCGCACGATGATGGAAAAGATGGGCGTGCGCATCCATCTTCATAAATCGACGACCGAAATCCTCGGCGAGCATCGCGTCACCGGCCTGGCCTTCAAGGACGGCGAGACGCTGGAATGCGACATGGTGGTGATATCCGCCGGCATCAGGCCGAACGTGGAAATCGCCCACACGGCCGGGCTGACCGTTGAACGCGCCATCGTCGTAGACAACCACATGCGCTGCTTGGACGACATGAACATCTATGCCGTCGGTGAATGCGCGCAGCATCGCGGGCAAGTCTATGGCCTGGTCGCGCCGCTGTGGGAGCAGGCGAAGGTGTTCGCGGACCACGTCACCAGCGTGAACCGCGAGTCCGCGTACCATGGGTCGAAGCTCGCCACCAAGTTGAAGGTGATGGGTGTCGAACTGGCCTCGATGGGCATCACCGAGCCGGCCGATGAGCGCGACGAGGTGATCCAGTTCACTGAACCCAAGCATGGCACCTACAAGAAGCTGATCGTGCGGGACGGGCGGCTCGTGGGCGGCATCCTGATGGGCGACATCAGCAAGGCGGCCTACCTGATGCAGGCGTTCGACCGCGACAGCCCGCTGCCAGACGAGCGGCTGTCGCTGCTGTTCGACCTCGGCACGCCGGCGCAGAAGGTCACCATGGCGGAAATGCCGGCGGACGCGCAGGTCTGCAACTGCAACGGCGTCACCAAGGGCGCGATCAGCGCTTGCGTCGCCGGCGGCAAGCGCAGCGCGAAGGGCGTGATGCAGGCGACCCGCGCCGGCATGGGCTGCGGCTCCTGCAAGGGGCTGGTGGGCGAGCTGGTGGACTGGCTGTGCGGCGGCGATGTCGAGGAAGATCCGTCGGTGCATTACTACGTGCCGAGCATCCCGATGGCGAAGCCCGAGCTGGCGAAGGCGATCCGCGAGCAAGGGCTGAAGTCCGTGTCCTCGGTGTTCCGCGCCTTCGCCCTTGACGGGCGGGAGGACGCGGCCAGCAAGCCGGCGTTGGCGTCCCTGCTGATCACGATCTGGAACGACGAGTACGAAGACGAGCGTGACGCACGGTTCATCAACGACCGCGTGCATGCGAACATCCAAAAGGACGGCACCTTCTCCGTTGTTCCGGAAATGCCGGGCGGCATCACCACGCCGGCGGACCTGATGCGCATCGCCGAGGTGGCGTTGAAATACGACGTGCCGCTGGTGAAGCTGACGGGCGGACAGCGGATCGACCTGGTTGGCGTGACGAAGGACAACCTGCCGAAAGTCTGGGCCGACCTCGACATGCCGGCCGGCTGGGCCTGGGGCAAAAGCTACCGCACCTGCAAGAGCTGCATCGGCCCCCAGTTCTGCCGCTTTGGGCTGGGCGACAGCATGGGCCTGGCGCAGAAGATCGAGGCGCGGTTCCGCGGCATAGACAGCCCCGGCAAGCTGAAGCTGGCGACCGCCGGCTGCCCGCGCAACTGCTCGGAGGCGATGGTCAAGGATGTCGGCGCGGTGGCGGTCGGCGATGACCGCTGGGAAATCTACGTCGGCGGCGCCGCCGGATCGCACGTCCGCAAGGGCGACGTGCTGTGCACCGTCACCGGTGAGGACGCCGTGCTGAAGATCAGCGGGCGCTTCATGCAATGGTACCGCGAGAACGCGAAGTACAAGGAACGCACCCATACGTTCATTGAACGCATGGGGATCGAGCGCGTGCGCGCCGTTGTGGTTGACGACGCGGATGGCATAGGCGCGGAGCTTGACGCCGCCATGGACGCCGCCACGGCCTCGGTGCGCGATCCCTGGAAGGAGCGGGAGAAACCGAAGACGCCGCACCAGTTCACGTCCCTTGTCGAAGCGGAGGGTTGAGATGGCCATGGAGCACATGATCGGCCACGTGTCGCAGATACCGCCCGGCGAGGGCCGCACGTTTGTCCTGGACGGACTGCGTGTCGCGGTGTTCCGCACCCGCGACGGCCAGGTGTTCGCGACGCAGGCGCATTGCCCCCATCGTGGCGGCCCTCTCGCCGATGGCCTGACCGACGAGGTTTCCGTGGTCTGCCCGCTGCATGACCGTATCTACGATCTGCGGAGCGGGGCCGGCATCGGCACCGACTGCGGCATCGCGACCTATCCGGTGCGCCTGGGGGCGGATGGCATGATCCGCCTCGTGCCCGATCCACAGCCGGCAATGACGTCAGCGACCTGACAAACCACGCGTACAGACACGAGGCTGCACATGGTAAATTTTCGCCAGGCGATACAGTCGGGCCATTGGCCAACCTTGTTCGCCGCATTCCTGTATTTCGACTTCTGCTTTTCGATCTGGGTGCTGAACGGCGCGATGGGGCCATTCCTGACCCAGAGTTTTCACCTCAGCCCGGCGGAAACCGGGCTGATGGTGTCGATCCCGACGCTGGCTGGCGCGCTGATGCGCTTTCCGCTGGGCGTGCTGTCGCAATACATCGGGCGCAAGAACGCGGCCCTGGTGGAAATGACGCTGATCATCGCGGCGATGATCTACGGCTGGCTTTTTGTTGACACGTTCACCGACGTGGTGGTCATGGGCGTCCTTCTTGGCATCGCCGGCGCATCCTTTGGCGTGGCCTTGTCGCTGGGCGCGGGCTGGTACCCGAAGGAGCACAAGGGGCTGGCGATGGGCATCGCGGGCGCCGGCAACGCGGGCACCGTGGTGGCGCTGCTGCTGGCGCCTCCGGTGGCGCAGGCCTATGGCTGGCATGCCGTCTATGGCTGGTCGGCAGTGGCCATGCTGTTCCCGCTCATTGTCATGATCACGATGGCCAAGGAGCCGCCGGACAACGCGCACCAGAGCCTGCGCGAGCATCTTTCCTGCCTTTGGGAGAAGGATGGCTGGTCGTTCAACCTGATCTACATCATCACCTTCGGCGGCTTCATCGGCCTGTCCACCTTCCTGCCGAGCTTCTTTTATTCAGAGTTCAATGTCAGCAAGGTGGAAGCCGGATGGCTTACCATGCTGGCGGCGATCATGGGGTCGGGCATACGCGCCGTGGGGGGTTTGGCGGCCGACCGGGTTGGCGGGATCGCGGCGCTCTGCGTCGTCCTGCTCGCGGCGATCGGCTGCTTCCTGGCGCTGTCGGCGGAACCTTCACTGGTCATCAGCGTCCTGCTGTTCATGCTCTGCTTCGCCGCGTTGGGCGCCGGCAACGGAGCGCTGTTTCAGCTCGTCCCGCTGCGTTGGCCGGGAAACACGGCGGTTGCGGCCAGCATGATTGGCGAGGTCGGCGCGCTGGGCGGCGCGATCCTGCCCAACGTCATGGGCGTGTCAAAGCAGGCGACCGGCAGTTTCGCCTATGGCTTTATCGGCTATGCCGCTTTGTCCGCTGTCGTGCTGGGGGGGTTGGCGCTCTGGCAGCGCAAGTGGACGCGCACATGGGTCGGCCCCTGGGGTCGCGCTGTTCCCGCCGAGGGTTCCTCCACAATGGCCGTGGCTGCCGAATAACCTATCCGGAAACGGTGGCAGGGCGTGGCAGCATCAGTCCGAGGCTGTCACGCTCCATAGTCAGCAAAGCGCCTTGCCCATCTGTTCCTAGATAATGCGACACCACTTAACGCCGTGGCGGACACCGGTTCCACGGGGCGGCGATGAACCATGTCCAACCTGACGACAATCGCGCGATGATCCGATGCCTCCCGCACAAGCGCCCTGGCTTCCAGGCATATCAGGCCGCGCACCAAGCAGCGGTCAATCCGCAAGGGGACCATGTCCCCGGCAATATGGGTGGGTTCGCGTGGCCCTACATCGCGGAACCCAGGCAGCAAGGCCGGGCCGATCAGGTTGTAGTCGCCGACCACGGCAGCCTGATAGGGCAGGGTCTTGGCAATCCGCCTGAGCTGGCGGCGGTTCAGGATCTGGCCGTGCGAAAGATGCACATTCGCGATCGTCAGCGCGTCAAATTCGACAATCTGGCACACACGGTTGAACATCGCGCCTGACTGAAGCGGCAGCACCACAGGGGAAGTGGCGAACGGCTTTGGACTCCATACCGCCAGGCCATGGATGCGGCCGGGCAAGAGGTTTCGCTGGTACTGGCCACCCACGTGATGGGTCAGGCCGTCCATCTCCTGGGTTGCCTCCTGCATCAGCAGAAGGTCAGGATGCTCACGCCTGATAAGCCGGACGACATCATTGCGCGACGCCCCGGTCAGGCGGAGCAAATTCCAGCTTACAAGTTTAATCATTATCTATCTATAATGAACCTGATGAATGCCCGCACGCAAGCATGTTGTTCGCATAGCTGCCATTTAACCAGCCGCGAACGCCCCATGGTCAGAAACTTGCATCACAGGTAAGGCAGCAGCAGACGAGCGGCGGCATCGCGTATGCGGACGGGCAGCGACCGGGCATTGAGCACAGCCTGCGTCAGCGCCGGACCGCGCGCATGGGCCATCAAGGCCATGAGCGTCGTGGCGAGGGCGCCATCATAAATTTCCACGCAAAGCTCAAAGTTCAGCCGGAATGAGCGGATGTCCCAGTTGCAACTTCCGATAAGGCACCATTCGTTGTCCACGACCATCATCTTGGTGTGATGAAAGGGCGACGTGCTGAGCCAGATGCGAACGCCGTCCGACAGGAGCGGCCCGATGTTGGCCCGCGTCGCCCAATCGACCAGCACGTGATCGCTTGTCTCGGGCATCATGAGGTCAACCTTGACGCCTCGCATCGCCGCAAGCGACAAGGCGGTGACCAAGCGCTCGTCCGGCAGGAAGTAAGGCGTCATGACGGTGATGCTGTTACGTGCGCAAGCGACTGCTTCCAACACGGCGAATTCTATCTTTTCAAGATCCTCGTCCGGGCCGGAGTCGATGACGCGCGCCGATGGGCCGGGCGATGCGCTGAGGCAAGGCGGAAGCTTGGGCCACCAGGCATCGCCTTCCAGATCTTCATCGGAGACGAACGACCAGTCCTGCGCGAAAGCGTCCACCAGTTGCGCGACAACAGGGCCTTCAATGCGGAAATGAACGTCCTGCACCGCATGATCCGGACGCGTGGCCATGACGTTGTTGTCGGCGATGTTCATCCCGCCGGTGAAGCCGATCATCCCATCCACCACGAGGATCTTCTTGTGGGAGCGCAGATTAAGGAACGGCATGCGCCAGGGCAGCAGGGAATGCATGAAACGGGCAGCCGCCACGTTTTTCTTGACCAGGCGGCGATAGGCCGGCGACCGCAGCCAACCGCCGCCAATGCCGTCGATCAGGACACGCACCATTACCCCGCGCGCGTTGGCCTCGGCCAAGGCGTCGATGAAACGTCCGCCCCAACTGTCATCGCGGAAGATGTACGAGGACAAGCCCACGCTGGCCTTCGCTTCCGCGATTGCCTGCAGCATCGCCGGATAGGCCTCGTCGCCATTCTGGTAAACCTGCACCGTTGTATCAGACACGAGCGCACGCGCCGTCATGCGGCCGATGCCGCGTCCCAGCACGGCCATGTTGCTATCCTTGGGCAGGGGCCGCCTTCGCCTGCCGCGAACGTTCCTGTCCTGCATGCGCAATTTGCGGGCTCGGCGTTTCACGCGGTTGACGCCAAGAACGAAGTAGGCGATCGATCCAGGGATAGGCGCGAACCAGACCAGCCCGATCCAGCCAACAGCCGACGCCACCTCCCGCTTGCGCAACAGAATGTGGATCGTGACGCTGACCGCGATCACCAAGCCGATTGCCAACAGCACGTCTTCCCTGACGGCTGTCAGGGCTTGCCAGATGTTATCCATGACAGAACACGTCAATGAACCCTGAATTGCTATCGCTGGTCATGATGCGCTCCGGTCAAGCAAGGGCATCAAGCCGAGCGCGTACGTGATCCAGCGCGCCGTGACAACTGCTGTGCGCGTGACCAACATTCGGCCATGGAAAGATGCGCGGGCCCAGGGGTCAAGGCGGGGCCTGCAGCAAATGATAGCCCGCGATCATGGCCAGAACCTGCGGCTGGGCCAAATCCTTGTGCAGCACGGCGGCTGCCCCGGCGTCGTCGCCCGCAAGCGCCAGCGCCACCGCGAGATCCTGCCGTATCCTTGGCGTTGCCATGGAACCGGAGGCGATCGGCCTCAGGATGCCCAATGCCTGCCGCGGATCGTTGGACAACGCCAGCGACAAGCCAAGGTTGACGCTTGCGGCCACGCGGTCAGGCTCGATGTCCAATGCGCGGCGGTAGGCAGCTTGCGCTTCGGCGTGCCGTCCCAGCAGGTCGTTCGCAATCCCGAGGTCGATCAGGGCGGCGACGTTGCGCGGATCGCGGGCCGTGACGCGCAGGAAGGCGGCGGACGCGGCGGCCGGATCGGTCACGAGCTTGAGTCGCCCGAGGCCCAGCGCCGCGTCAATGTCATCCGGCGCGACGGCCAGCGCCTGGCCGAAGGTTCTCGCCGCCTGGTCGCGCTGGCCGAGGGCGACTTGGGCATTCGCCGCGCGTATCAGCGCCGGCAGGTTGCGCGGGTCCGTGGCAAGGATCTGTCGCGCGATATGCAGCGCGGTGTCCGGCGCGCCATTGCTGAGAGCGACATCGGCCACATCAAGCCCAGGCGGCCGGGTGGAAAACGAGGTGTCGCGATTTCCCCCGCAGGACGCGAGGAGCAGCAGCGAGAGCAGCAGAAAGGGACGCATTTTGCATACCTGTTTATGAAGCGTGAAGGTTTAGTGATGGATCAGTGTCCGGGCGACCGTGAGGCCGGCAGGGCCGCCGACGACGATGAAGATGCAGGGCAGGATGAACAGGATCATGGGCACGGTCAGAAGGACTGGCAGCCGAGCCGCCTGCGCCTCGAAGCGCATCAGCATCTCGAAGCGCATCTCGGTGGCAAGGGTGCGCAATGCCTGGCTGAGCGGGGTGCCGTACTGCATCGTCTGGATCAGGGTGGCGCCGAGCCGCTTCAGCGTCTCCAGCTTGGTCCGCAGGCCCATGTTGGTCAGGGCAACGCGGCGGTCAGCCAGGATGCGCAGTTCGTTGCAAGTAAGCTTCAGCTCCGCGGCGATGGCCGGATGCGCGGGCTCGATCTCGTTCGCCACCCGCTCAAGGCCCATTTCCAGCCCAAGGCCCGCCTCGCTGCAGATCACCAGCATGTCGAGCGCATCCGGCAGGCCGCGGTTGACAGCATTAAGGTAAGCGCCGCGTTTGCGCCGTATGATGAAATCGGGCAGCAACAGGCCGACGACGGCGCCCGTCCCGATCAGCGTCAGCCGCATCGTTGATGAAACATCCGTGCCTCGCAGCAGCAGGTAAGCCGTCATTGGCAGCGACAGGCACAGCAGGAGTTTGCCGCCGACAAAGAGCGCGAGGCCGTTGCGTTGCCGCATGCCCGCCAGAAGCAGTGTCTGCTCAAGCTCCGCGAGGGTGGATGCCGGCAGGATGCCGCTGCGCGACAGCAACGCGCCGATGCCGGCGACGAAACGGATAGCGAAGCCGGCATTGTCGTCAGCCGGCTCTTTCGCGTCAGCCCCGGGCCGTATGGCGGCGATGCGACGCTCGCGCAGGTTCTCCTTGGACACGGCTTGCAGCAACCAGAAGCTGGCGCCGACCATGCCGAAGCAGAGGCCGCCAAGGGTGAAAAGCAATCCAGGCGCCATCATGACAGGCTTTTCTTGATCAGGGTCCGCATGCTGAAGGCGCCCAGCGAAAGCAGGCCAATCGCGGCGAGCAACAATTTGCGGCCGCTGGGATCGCTGAACAGCACGGTCATGTAACCCGGATTGGTCATCAGCAGCAGGGCGCCGGTGACGATAGGAAGGGCGCCGAGGATGTAGGAACTCATGCGCGCCTCGGCCGCGAGCGCATTGCCCCGCATCTTCGCCGCCACCCGCTTGCGGATCGTGTCGGCCAGGTTCTCCAACGTTTCGGCAAGGCCGCCGCCGGTCTGGCTCTGCAACGACAACGCCGTGGCGAAGAAACGGTACTCCGGCAGCCGGTTGCGCGCGGCCATGTCCCGCAGCGCGTTGTCCAGCGGCACGCCGATCGAGGTCTGGGCGACCACCAGGGCGAACTCCCGCGCTGTCGGCTCCGGGTTTTCACGCGCGACGACGCGCAGCGCCTCGATGATGGGCAACCCGACCCGCACGGCGCGGACGATCATGGCGAGCGCATCCGGGAATTGCTTGAAGAGCGTTCCCATCAGGCGTTCCTCGCAGTGCCCGTAGAACGAGCGGACAAGGAAGAGCCACGCGGCCGGCAGCACAAGCCAGCCCATGCCGCCAATGAAATCCACCGCCACGCGCGCGGCCAGTGCCGACGGCAACAGCGCGACAACCAGCGCCACGGCCGGCTTGGCGGGATAGGCTGCCTGATGCGCCGGATCGTAACGCAGCAACTTCGCCGCCTGGCTGACAAGCGTGGCGCCCTGAAGCTCAAGGTCCAGACGGTAGCCGCTGCCCGACAGGCCGTTGGAGCGTGAAACGCGGTGGACGCCGACGACGGCGTTGATGCGCAAGGCGCGCTGGCGGATAAGCGCTTGATCGCGCATCAGCAGCAGGGAGCACGCCACAAGGATGACAAGGCAGGCGCAGGAGGCGAGCAGCAAATGGGCGAACGCCGGATTCATCCGGTGGTCGCCTCCTCAAGCGCCGCCGTCCATGCACGTTCCATCTGGAAGTAGCCCAGGCGATCGTGAAAGCTGGGCCGGGCGCGATTGACCTTGTAGCGCGTGGCCAACCCTCCGTCCTGGGTTTCGCCGGTGACCTCAAGCTGGAAGATGTCGTTCAGCGTCACGATCTCGCCTTCCATGCCCTGCACGTCCGTAAGCTGGCTGATGCGCCGCTTGCCGTCGCGATGGCGTTCGACCTGCACGATCAGGTCGACGGCGCCGACGATCTGCGTGCGGATGGCGCGCAGCGGCAGGCCCATGTTGCCCATCTGCACCATGTTCTCGATGCGGCTGATGGCGTCGCGCGTGGTGTTCGCGTGCACCGTGGACATGCTGCCGTCGTGGCCGGTGTTCATGGCCTGCAACATGTCGAACGCCTCGGCGGCGCGGACCTCGCCGATGATGACCCGGTCGGGACGCATGCGCAGGGCGTTGCGCACCAGGTCCCGCTGGGTGATCTCGCCCCTGCCCTCCAGGCTTTGCGGCCTTGTTTCAAGCCGCACGACATGCGGCTGCTGCAATTGCAGTTCCGCCGCGTCCTCGATCGTCACGATGCGCTCGCCGTGGTCGATGCTGCGGCTGATGGCGTTCATCAGCGTGGTCTTGCCCGAGCCGGTGCCGCCCGAGATGATGATGTTGAGCCGCGCCCGCCCGGCGATCTCCAGCACCCGCGCCAGTTGCGCGGAGCAGGACCCGCCCGCCACCAGACGGGCGAAATCGAGCGGGCGCCGGGTGAACTTGCGGATCGAGATGTACGGGCCATCAAGCGCCAGGGGCGTGAACACGATGTTGACGCGGGAGCCGTCGGCAAGGCGCGCGTCGCACATCGGGCTGCTTTCATCCACGCGCCGGCCGATCGAGGACGCGATGCGCTGGCAGATGTTGGCGACATGCGAGGAATCGCGAAACCGCACCTCGGACAGCACGACCTTGCCGCGGCGCTCGACGAACACGCGGTCCGGGCCGTTCACCAGGATGTCGCTTATCGTTTCGTCATCGACCAGGGATTGCAGCGGCCCCAACCCGAGCATGTCGTGCACGAGGTCGCTGGCGACCTGGCGCTGCTCACGGCCATTGAGCTGGATGCGGCGCTCGGTGGCGATTTCGGCGACCAGGCGTTCCATTTCGGGGCCGAGCCGGTCCGGCGGTATGGCGGCCACCGCGGCGGGGTCGATTCGCAGCAGGCACAGGTTGCGCAGCTCGCTGACCGGCTGCGTCGCACTGGGCCGGGCATCGTTCGGCGCCGTTGCCGCAACCGCCGGCTCCGCAACAGGCTCGGGCGGTTGCGAGCGGAGCCGGCCAAAGCTTGGCGTCATTTCGATGTCTCGCGACTGAACAGGCGCCCAAGCCAGTTGGACGAAGCGTTGGTCCGGCCCGCCGCCGCCACCTCTTGCGCCAGGTCGCTGATGGCTGTCCTGAAGCCGCCGCGCGCCGCCGCCGCAGGCGTGCCCAGGATCGCCGCCTGATTGACCACGCGCGGCAGGTAGGGAACCACCACGTCAACTTTTTGCTCCAGGGCCGTTTCCACCTGATGGCGCGTCATGGTTCCCGGAATGCCCAGCTTGTTGAGCACGATCAGCGACTGCCGGGTCTGCTGCGCGCCGATCGGCAGGGCGACGGCCCGCAGCGTGTCGCGCACCGACTGCAAGGTCGGCTCCATCACCAGC
>CAXTXZ010000011.1:0-21879 GCA_964248015.1 uncultured Rhodopila sp.
GGGGCCAAGTCAACCTCGACCGATGACAGCGCCAAAACGTCTTTTGAAGGATTCATCGAGTCAATGAACGGCCATGCGATGGCGCCGGCGCCGATCGCGGCGCCCGCCACGGCGACCAGTTGCAACAGGTCGCGTTTAGATACGTCGGGGGAAGAGGTTGCATGAGTGCCGGCGGACGCGTTAGCCATACTTTTCCTCACACCATATCAGCCCAACCACCAATATGGCTGGTCACTGGCCAGCCGCAAGCTGGTCCGGAACACCGGCCTGTTGCCCCTAAGATGGCGTTCGGCGCAGTTTGACGGTCGGACAACCCGCTCTGCAACATGCTGGCTGCAGGGGGTTATCCTGACTATAGCCTAGGAACAAGTGCAAAATGTCTGAAAACCTCCCCGTGGCGCCGCATGCGGACTTGCAGTCCGCTGCCCGCGCCTGGTTCGAAACTCTGCGCGACCGGATCTGCGCCACCTTTGAGGCCATTGAGGATGCCGGTAACGGCGACAGCCCCGCCGGCCGCTTCCATCGCACCGCCTGGAGCCGACCGACCGAGAATGGGGCGGACGGCGGCGGCGGCGTCATGAGCGTGATGCGCGGGCGGGTGTTCGAGAAGGTCGGCGTCAACGTTTCCACCGTCTGGGGCGAGTTCAGCCCGGATTTCCGGGCGCAAATCCCAGGCGCGGCCGAAGACCCCAGGTTCTGGGCTAGCGGCATCAGCCTGGTCGCCCATATGCGCAGCCCGCTAGTGCCCGCCGCGCATTTCAACACCCGCATGCTGGTGACCACCAAGGGTTGGTTTGGCGGCGGTGGCGACCTGACGCCGATGCGGCTCGACACCGAGCAGGCAATAGCCGACGCGGCCGACTTCCATGCCGCGTTCAAGGCAGCCTGCGACCGTCACGATCCGGAGTACTATGATCGGTTCAAGGCCTGGTGCGACCGCTATTTCTTTCTTCCGCACCGGCAAGAGCCGCGTGGCGCCGGCGGTATTTTTTTCGACCATCACTTCACTGGTGACGCCTTGGCTGACTTCGCCTTTGTTCGCGACGTCGGAGAGGCGTTCCTAGACGTCTATCCCCGCATCATACGCCGGCGCATGCAACAGCCATGGACAGCAGCCGATCGCGAGCACCAGCTGATCCGCCGTGGCCGCTACGTGGAGTTCAACCTGATCCACGACAAAGGAACGCTATTCGGGCTGAAGACCGGCGGCAACGTGGACGCGATCCTCATGACCCTGCCGCCGGAGGTGCGCTGGCCGTGAGAGCAGGCAGCGGCTTTATCGGCCGGACGCTTGCAGGCCGGACCGGCGCTTGGATTCGCAGGCGCGTCATGCACTTCACTGGTCCTCCCCGCTGGGACGACAGTGGCGCGACCGCCGACCTTCGCGGGAGCGGCCTTCGCGGGCGGGTCAGGCGGCTTGCAGGACGTCTTGGCATGGCTTGTCGGCTGCCCGCCGAAGGCGCGGGGAATGTCGCCCTGGAAGAAATGCGGCATGTCGACTGTGAAGGTGCGGCGCACGTCATCAAGGAAATCAGCATGCGCCGGCACAGGCGCCAGGGGCATGAGCATCAGCAGCGCGGCAACACCACGGACGCGATGAAAGTGCCTGTTCGTCGTGGTCAATGTCATCCTCCAGGATCTCGGGAAGGACGCGTTCGCACGCGCATGAAGCCCCTCTGGCGACACAAGGCAATGCTGATTGTCAATGGAGATCAACCCCTGTCCCGCCTGCCTCGCCACACGCTTTTGGCCCTGCTGCATGGTTTCATCGTTTCCCCGGCCTTCGGCGACACGACGCTGACGGTCCTGACGCACTACACCGCAATTCAGCGCGCACCGCTCACAGCCTGCCTGCGTGCCTATGAGGTTGACCATCCCGGCGTTCACATCGTTCATCAGCAAGCCGCTATCGAGGATTACCTCCAGACCGTGCTAACCGCTCGGCTAAGCGGAACATCCCCTGATATCTACAACGTGTATTCGATGTGGGGCGCCCAGTTGGTGGAGGCGGGGGTGCTGGATCGTCCGCCCCTCGACATCGTCCGCCTGATTGACGCGGCGTACCTGCCGAACACGATCGACGCGGTCAAGGTGGGCGGCAACGCATGGGGGATCCCGAGCGAAGTCACGGCTTTCATGCTTATCTACAACAAAAAGCTTTTTCACGAGGCGGGCGTTACGGCTGCCCCACGTGATTGGGACGAGGTCGTTTCCGACGCTGCCAAGATGACCAGGCGGAACGCGCAGGGCAAGATCACCACGACAGGCTTTGCGTTCGGACCCACCGTCGCAAATGGCGTCTACCCATTCCTGGCGTTGTTGAAGTCACGCGGCGTTGACCTTTTCACCGACAGGCTTGATGGCACCCATCTTGTGACTCCCGCCGCAATCGATGTGCTCGCGGGCGAGCAACGTTTGTTCAAGGACCGCATCACCGACAACACGATTCAGGTAGACGACTTTCCAAGCGGCGCCGTTGGCATGATGATCCACGCGAATTGGTACAAGGAAACCTTGCGGCAGGCATTTGGCGGCGCAATGGATGAAACAGTTGGCGTGGCGCCGATTCCCGCCGGCAAGGCTTGGAGGACATTGCAATACGCCTTCTTCTGGGGCGTCGACGCAAGCAGCCGCAACAAGCGAGCGGCCTGGGACCTGATCGCCTGGCTGAACAGCCCAGGCGTTGCGGGCAAGCCGTCTTGCACGGGTGAAGTCCTTGTGAGGCTTGGGGCTCTTACTGGCAACCGGCATGATCTTGCGGCAAGTCCGGATGATTATGGCGACTCGTTCAGCAAGCCTTTCGTGGATGCGATCGTGTCTGGGCGGGCCGGTTCCTTGCCTAATCTGGTCCGCGCCAGTGAGCTTCAGCATGACCTGCGCCTGGCAATTGGGCGCGCCTGGATCGGTGCGCTGACGCCTCAGACGGCGCTGCGCGAGGCAGACAGAAGGATAACCGCGGTCATCACCGAAAGGGACTGATGTCGTTGCTTTACTCGCGCCATGTGGCGCCGTGGCTGCTGCTCGCGCCAGTGCTGGTGCTGGGCGTGATCTTCTACGTCATGCCAATAGGTTCTTCGGTCTACTTGAGTTTCACCAACTGGAACGCTCTTGATCCACCGCAATGGCGAGGGTTTGGCAACTATGTGCTGCTGCTGACAGATGATCCCTTCTTCGTCCCGTCTTTGGCGCGCACGTTCCTGCTGGCCGTCGGCAGCGCGGCGATCGGCATTCCGTTTGCCTTGCTGCTTGCGCTTGCATTGACCGCAAGTCGCCATCCCGCCGTGTGGCGAACGATTTTCTGGCTGCCCGCGGTCACCAATATCGTGGCTGTCGCCTATGCCTGGCAGAACGTGCTCGATCCGACCTACGGCCTCGTCAACCGCCTGCTCGGCCTTGTTGGCATGGCGGGACCAGACTGGCTGACGCAGCCGGCAACAGCGCTGCTGTCAGTCGCCTTGGTCATGGCGTGGATGACCTTAGGGCAGAACATCCTGTTGTTCTCGGTTGGCATTGAAGCCATTGATCCCGCCATCATGGAGGCCGCGCGCACCGACGGCGCGAACGACCGGCAAATGCTGTGGCACATCACGCTTCCCCTGCTGGCGCCCACGACACTGTTTGTCCTTGTCAGCACGCTGATTTCGGCAATGGGTTCTTTCGCCCTTATTCTTATCATGACCGAAGGCGGCCCGGATGACAGCACGCAGGTCACGGCGCTCTACATGTACCGCATGGCCTTCGAGTCCCTGCGCGTTGGCCGAGCTAGCGCGATCGCGATTCTGTTGACCCTCGTCACTTTTTTGCTTGCGGTGCTGCAGTTTCATTACTTTGGACGCAATGCCGAGACGCCCGCATGAGGCTAGGCCGCGTAGCCGGAACCACCCTACGCACGGCTCTGCTGGCATTAGCGGCGGTCGTAACGATCATGCCGTTCGCCGACATGATCCTGGGCGCGCTGCGCAGCTCGTCCGATCTGCTCTTCCGGCCGCCACACTATTTTCCGGCGACGCCGGTCTGGAGCAATTTTCGCCGGGTGTTCGACGAGCTGCCGATGGGGCGCTGGCTTGTCAATTCCCTGCTCGTGACAGGCGCCACGACTTTCGTGCAGTTGCTCACAAGCGCCGCCGCCGGCTTTGCGTTCGCCAAGTATCGTTTTCCCGGCACGCGCCTGTTGTTTCGGCTGGTGCTTGGCGCGCAGATGTTTCCGTTTTTCCTGATGCTGATCCCGGTCTTCATGATCCTGCGGTTCTGGCCGCTGGCCGGCGGCAATGGCGTCCTTGGCACTGGCGGGCACGGCCTGCTGGGTGGGTATGCCGCCGTCATATTGCCGTTTTGCGTAAGCTGGTATGGCATTTTCCTCATGCGGCAGTTCATGCTGACGATCCCTGACGAACTGCTGGATGCGGCGCGGATCGATGGCGCTTCAGAGCTTGGCATCTTCCTCCGCATCGCTTTGCCGTTGACACAGCCGGCGTTAATGACGCTTGGGATTTTTGTTTTTGTATATCAATGGAACGAGGTTATCTGGACAATGACCGTGACACGTGCCGTTCCAGGGCTTCAGACGCTTCCTGTTGGCATCTATCTGCTGCGCGGCGCTTTTATCGAGTTACCGACACGGTCTTTGCAACAGGCGGCGCTGGTCGTCAGCGTTTTACCTACGCTGGCGCTGTTCCTGTTGCTGCAACGTTTCTACGTTCGCGGCCTGATGCTGGGTGCTGTGAAGGGATGAACGCCTCGCCTCCTTGCGCGTGAAAATGCTCGATGGGACCGACTGATCGCAAAGCGTCCGCGAGACCGGCAGGACCGGAAAACTGGAACCCAAGCTGCGTTTTGTAAGCCATGCAGGCCGCCAAGCGCGCTGTTGCATCGCCAGCCACCGCAATTCGCGGCAGTAATTCCATTTCGATCTCAAACGGTCGCGCTGGGTGCGTGCCTGGCCGTATCGTGTAGGGAAAATCCGTCCACCACCACACCGGCAGGCAAACTGGCAAGACTGAGCGTAGCGCTGTGGCCAGCAGAACATGGTCAACATGGCCACCCAGCGCCTGAGGCGCCAAAATCAATGCGAATGGGTTTTCCAGCAACCCGCGTAGCCTGTCCGATAGTGGTGCCAGAACGACGTCCTCGTCACGCGGCGGAGCGAACAACGCCTTGGCGTCGAGATAGCCTCGATGAGGCGCTTCCGGCAGGTCGAGCCAAAGCGGAGACACGCTTAGACGATCACATGCGATGCGGTCTTCGGCACGCCGGAGCGCCATGTAATCGACGTCCTCGGGCAAACCTTTGTCGAGTTGGCAAGCGAGCGCGAAACCTGTGGGAGAAGGCACCGAGCAGGTAAAAGCCGTGCATAGCGTCACGTCCCAGCCCTGCGCCGCCAATCGTGCGAGCGTGCCACCACAGGAAAAGGCGGCGTCATCCAAATGCGGTGACAGCGCCAGGGCACGGGGCATCACAGCAGATGGGGCGTCGCGCGGAATCGGCAGTTCGGATCGAGCGGCAGCACCGGATCAAAGTCCGTGTCCGGCTTCTGGCCTTTGACGGATGCGTAAACGTCCATGATCAGCCGGCCCACGGCTTCCCATGAGTAGGTGCGCCGGCATTCCTCCAGCGCGGTGGCGGCCAGCCGGCGGCGCAGCGGCGCGTCCTCGATGATTTGCCGCAGGGCCTGGGCCAGCGCGGGGATGTCGCCCGGCTGCACCAGTAAGCCATTCTCGCGGTCGCGCAGGCAATCGACAACGCCAACGGCGAAGCAGGAGACACTGGGCAACCCGCTGGCCATGGCTTCCAGGATGGTGTTGCTGAAGCCTTCCGCATAGGTCGGGCTGACGAAGACATCGGCTTCCCGGTAAAGCTGGGGAGCCGCGGCGTAGTCGGCGTAGCCGGCGAAGCGGACGTCCAGGCCGAGTCTCGCCGCGAGGTCGCGGGAACTGTCATAGTCCGGCCCGATGCCGGAAATGGCGGCGGCGAAGCGCACGCCCTGCGCCCGCAGCAGAGCCAGAGCTTCAAGGAAGTCGAGTGAACCTTTCCGGCGGTCAACACGGCCATGGTACAGCAGCCTTACTGGGTCCTGCGCCGCGCCGGGCACGAAGCCGTCCGCCGGGTGGAAGCGCTTCACATCGACTGCTCCCGGAACGATGGTGAAGCGTTGCCTCGGGACACCCAGACGTTCGACCACCTCGGACGCGAAGCTCTCGCAGCCGATCAGCAAGGCGTTGGCATGGTTCACGACGTTCAGCATGCCAAGCCGGTGGGTTTCGCAGCAGGAGCCGACCCAGTGGCCGTCGCCGCCCTGGATGGACACGACCGTCGGGATGCCGATCTTTCGCGCGGCCAGAAGCACGGCCCAGCCGTTGGGATAGCCATACTGCGCATGGAGGATGTCGAAAGGCCGGCGACTGTGTTCGGCCAGGATGGTGCCCACCATGTCATCCACGTCGGCCTCGAAATCAGCGCCGCCCGGTTCGGCGAACGCCTCTTCCCCAACAGACCGCCGGCCAATGACCTTGACCCCAGGCACCTTAGGCGGCGGGCCACCGCCGTAAACGCGGGTTCCGGTCGGATCGTCACGGTATTGGCTGACCATCGTCACGTCGTTGCCAGCCGCAACCAACTGGCGCAACAGGTTCGTCGCGTAGACGCTCATGCCGCTGATGGCAGGGAAAAAGCGGCGGCTGCAAAACAGGATGTTCATTACGCTGCGACCTTCTCTTGGCACTGCTGCAGCCATGCCAGCGATTGCGGGATCATCTTGTCGGCGCGGTGGCTTTCGCGAGATAGTTCAACGCAGACAAGGCGGCGAAAGTTGATTGCCTGCAAAGCGGCGAGGCAGCCTGGGATGTCCATGTCGCCTTCACCAAAAGGCAGGTGAGTGTGATCGCCCCGCCGCATGTCCTCAATCGCGACGGTGCCGAGAAGCGAGGCAAATTCGCGGGCAGCGGCGGCTGGTTCCCTTTCCTGCGTCACCAGGCAGTGGCCGAGGTCCAGGGCAAGCTTCAAAGTCGGCAGCTGGTGCTGAACCAGTGCCCAATCATCCAGGGTTTCCACCAACATGCCAGGCTCCGGCTCCAGAGCGGCTGTCACGCCCCGTCGAGCGGCATGGTCCAGCACCTGCGTCATGCCCTGCAGCAGCCATTCCCCAGCCTCTCCACGGTCTACCCCAGGCATCGGCACACCCGCCCAGAAAGACACCGCCTCGGCCCCCAGCACATTGCCAATGTCGATTGCGCGCTTCAGGAAGGCGACCCGCAGGGCACGTCCGTCCGCATGGGGAGTCAGAAGGGTCGGTTCGTGCTTATGGCGCGGGTTCAGCAGGAACCGCGCGCCTGTCTCGATCACGCATCCCAGGCTGCGCGCGTGCAGTTGCTTCGCCAGCGCCTCGGTTCGGCCTACCCAGCCGTCTTCCATCGGATCGAGATGATGGTGATCCAGCGTGAGGGCGATGC
Source organism: uncultured Rhodopila sp. (assembly GCA_964248015.1). Taxonomy (GTDB): domain Bacteria; phylum Pseudomonadota; class Alphaproteobacteria; order Acetobacterales; family Acetobacteraceae; genus Rhodopila. Next base: position 7,446 of record CAXTXZ010000011.1, read on the forward strand.
CGGCATAGCCCGCGTCGGCGATCAGTCCGACGGCATCGGTCAGGCGGTGGTTCGCGGCGCCGTTGGTGTTGTAGGCAAATCTTAAGGCAGTAGTCATGCGGCGGCTCTTCGTTGGCGCAGCAACTGCGCGGAAAACGGCCCCGTCTCCCGATACAGCGGGTAAATCTGCCCAACAAGCTGATCGGCCAGGCGCGCGTCGAACCAAGCCGGGCCACCCGCTTTCGCCTCATCTCCAGGCTGCAGGCGCACGGGCAACGCGCCGTCCTTTGGCGCGTCCAGGATCAGCTTGTCGCCACGCTCGCGCAGGCGCCTGACGCCGCGCCAGCCGATGCGGCGGTAGCTCATTGTTTCGGACTCAAGACCGGGAACGATGGTTTTCACGACCCTGACCGGACTGTCCGGGGGAGAGCAGTCAACCACGATACACTCCAGTCCCTCCGAAGCGAGGCGCTTGGTCAGGAGCCGCAGACGGGATTCGGCATCCGCGACCGCCGCCGGTGGGACGTCTGGCAGATCGGACAACCGCACTTTCCGACGTTCGGAAAAAACGCTGTCCGACAGGCGGCGATGCAGTTCCCTTGCATCCTGGCCAAGCCATTCCGACATCGCTTCCAAAGCGCGATCTTCTTCCTCGTCCAGCAACGCCGCGGCAAGCTGACGGTCGGTGTAATCGCGCGGCAACGCGGCCCGCACCACATCGATCGGACCATGCGTGGCGGCTTTACGAGAACGGGACCCGCAAAATTCCAGCAGCGCCTTGCGCAGGCCACGGGCACGGTCCGGGTGCGCGGCTTCGCCGCACGAGGTCACTTGGATAGGCACGGTGGGCACGCCACGATCATCACCCACAACATAAAGATTGGCCATTTCGAAATCATCGGCGGCCAGCTTGACGGTGACGTTGATCCCGAGATCATGGAGATGCCGCAGCAATGACGTGACCTGCGGTTCATCCACCGCATCGAGCCCCACCACGACGCCCTGGTCGAGTGCGCGATAGCTGACAACGTTGCCGTCCCGCTGCAACAGCTCCATCAAGCCATGCGCGACAGCATGGGAAAGATCCAGGCCCGCGCCAAGTCCATTGGTTATCGGCATGATCAGCCGGGCAGGCTCGCCAAGCTGATAAGGATAGGCCGCGACCCATTCCCGAGGCACGGCGACCGGTTCGCCGGAAGGCCAGCGCTGGGCTTCCACCCAGGACAGCGGCATGTCGGCGGTGTAGGAACTGCCCGCGGGAAGGCAGAGCGTCAGCGGATCAACGACGCCACGGGCGCCACGAGTACGGGACAGTTCCGTAAAGGAGGCGACGACACAGGGCGCCGCCTTGACCCATGCGCCGGCATGCACTTCTTCGCACAGTTCGCCGAGCGCGCCGACCTCAGCCTCGATGGTCTCAAAACCATAGCCGTAGCCGATGGTTGCTGGCTCGTCCGGCAGGATCAGGCTTGCTTGAACAACAGGGATGCCAATTCGGTCCAAGGCATCGATACGGAAGACGGAGACGTAGCCGCTGGACGGCATGGACGCGCGGAATGCGTCCGCAACGCCTTGCAAGTCGCTGGTGCCGCTCATTGGCTGAGGTTCCGTTTAAGCTCTTCAACGAGGAGATGGCGCACGCCAGGCGGACCACGAAGCTGGTCATCCAGCACCGCCAGCGCAAGGTCATGCGTCATGCCAGGGGCATGCTCGAATGGGGTGCATATTGTATCAAAGTCCAGCTCGCTGATGACTGCGCGGTAATGACGGATTTCTGAATGAGTGAGAGGGATTGCTTTGTGAAAAGCTTTGTGAGTCGAGATGGCAATGTTGTTCCCAGCGGTGTCCTGGTCAACCTTGAAGGCATCTCCGGAAAACAAGGTGCGGCGGCCAACATCGTGCAGCACGGACTGGCCCGCGTAATGGCCGCCGACATGGTGCAGCCTTTGACCCTGGCCCAGGTCAAGGGTCTCGTCATAGGGGAACGTCACCCGAAAAGCTTTAGTAAGCCCTAAATCTTCTTTCTGAATAGCCAGGACATCCGGCTGGAAGACGTCCTGCAACTGCCACAGCGCGCCGTAGCCATGAACGTGGGAGGCGGCAAGGATGCGGATGCCACCAAGACGTTTGATTTCGGCAAGCATCTCGTCCGTGTAAAACGGCGCTGCTTCGAACGCGATGTTGCCCTCAGGCTGCAGCAAGAGCCAGCCGGTGCCGTTCAAGCCAAAAGGCGGGGTGACGGAAAATGCCACCATGTCACGATCCAGTCGCCGCCACTGACCGCGAATCTTCGATTGAACGGCGTCGACCGTCAGGAATTGCCAGCCATCCTCCGGCAGGTCGTTGCGCACGTCAGTGCAGACCGGGCAATCGGGCGGCGGCGCGAAGTAACGCTGCCAAAAACCGCAATTCGCGCAGGCGTAAGGCTTCAGCGGCATCCCAAGCTCTCCGTGACGGCGTAGGCACGGTCAAGCAGCCGCATGGTGTTCAGGTCGCGATCGAGCGAGAAAGCACCGTGATCGCCCTCTTGCTTCAGCCAAGCGGAAAACGCCGCGATCTGGCGGGTGAATGGTGATTCGTGCGCGTCTGGCACGGGCAAGGAGCGGCGCAGCCCGAGGCGACCGTCAACCACCCACACCTGACCTCCCGCAGTCTGGCCCATGGTCCGCTCCGCGACAATCTGGCCTTTCGTGCCAACCACCTCTAGCCGCCTGCGCGGCAATGCTTCCTGGCAATTGTAAGCGACGTGCAACTGAATGAGCACGCCAGAGGTTGTCCGGCCGATGATCATGGCTCCATCGTCAACCGCATAGGACTGCACCCGATGCTGGATCAGGGCCGCGATGGTGGCGACGCTTTCGCCAAGGAGGAACTCCGTCAGGTCCAGGCCGTGCGGGGCAAGGTCCATCAATGCGCCGCCGCCCGCTCGGCTTGGATCGGCACGCCAATTGTCGGCGGCCCAATCCGCATCCAGCCAGCAGGCATAGACGATGCGCAAGGCCGTTACCGTGCCAATCACTCCTTGCGCGATCGCTGCCTGAATGGCGGCATGGGCGGGATGGTGCCGCTGATCGAATGCCGTGCCGTATGGGATGCCGGTGGCCCTTATCGTGGCAGCCATTGCTTCGGCGTCGGCTAACGTGGCAGCCATCGGCTTTTCGCAGAGCACAGGCTTGCCGGCGATGGCGGCTGCCTCCACGGCGGCGCGGTGCAGGTGATTTGGTGTTGCGACATAAACCGCCTGCACGGCGGGATCGGCCAGCAGAGCCTGATAATCGGCGTAAGCCCGCGCGCCAAACGCTGATGCGGCGCGTTGTGCGTGACGGTCAGGATCGGCTGCGCCGACAAGACGTCCGCCTGCCGCGAGCAAGCCGGGAATAACAAAATCCTGCGCTACCCATCCGAAGCCAATGATGCCCCATCCAATTGGCTGATGCTGAACAGGCCTTTGCGCGAGCACGGCGTCGAACATCGTCACCACCGTTCCGGCAGCTCAACCAGTTCGCGACGCCTTGCCGCCTCGCGCGTCACCACATTCAGTTCGGCACGTTCCGACGTTGTGCTTTCAAGTGGGTAGGTGGCACGTGGGCCATATTCGCGGCCATACCGATCCGATGGCCAGGTCAGTCGGCCGTTCCCGTCATACAAGGGATTGCGCGACAGCATGGCGCCAGCTTCCGGCATGGCGAGCCGGTCAGCAATGGCCCGCGGCAGCCGAAGAGCAGGTCCGGCGACTGCCGCAAAAGCCTCGGCTCGTCGAAGCGAAGCAGGTTGCGCGGGACGCGGCGCTCGCGCTTCAACAAGCGCGCATGTCAGTTCATTATCATCATAAAACAATGCGTCCGGAAGCAAATCCGCGAACTGCCGGGCTGACATGGCCGCACCTGCCGAGAAGTTGTCCCATTCCTTGTTGTGAACGTGACTTACGGCGAGCAACCCGCTTGCCGGATCAAGCAGTGAACGCAGGCGTGCGACAATCTCCGACTTGGGCTCAAGAAAATAAAGTGCGTCATGGCAGGCGACGAGATCGAAGTGTTCGGCCACCGGCCAATCCTGCGCGGCATCCAAGCACAGCAGGCGGGCTTGCGGCACGACCCAGTGGCGGGCGACCCAAAGCTTGGCGAACACCACGTCAACACCGGTCACGGCCGCGCCTGTGCGAGTCAACGCCCAGAGATGATGGCCAATGCCGCAAGCCAGTTCGAAAGCGTGCCGAGGCGCCATCGAATGCGCTTCCACAAGTGCAAGGCCGGCCAGGAAAGTAGGGTCTGACCAGCGATGAGCGAAATAATCCCGCACAGGCCCCCACGCGAGCAGGCGCATGGCGTCGCGTAAAGTTAAATGATCCCGCATCGCGACGAGTTCACGCAGGGCCTCGGGTTCGGCGACCGGTCCCCGCCACCAGTCGTCCTGGTCAGCCAATAGCTTGACAAGCGCGCCGTCTCGATCCTCCGCTTCCAACAAAGCAAGCGCTTCATCAGCAAGCGCCTTACGACCCATACGCAAGTAAGGAATTCCATCCACCACCGGGTAACGCCGGCCTGTCGCGTCCCTTACGGAATAGGGCGTGTCATGGGTCAGGATCATGTGGCCAAACCCATATGAGAGAGCACTGCGTCTTGGAATGGCTTGACAGGCCCCGCGTGGACCAACGCCATGTCGTTCAGCACATATTCCATTGATGTATTGGCCGCACGCAGATGGTGCTCCAATTGAAGGACGCGATCGAGCGTGTCGGCCGCATGAAAAGCACAGCCCTCGGGTGTCGTCGCATCAGGCAGAATTTTGACTGCTGTCACGATACGGTTTCGCACCGCCGTGGGTAGTTCCCGCAATGCGGAATCGGTCGCGGTTGCTGTCATGGGGGCTAGCCATTGGCCCAGCAGAACTTCCCCGGCGTATCCCGCATCTGGCAGCAAGGCATTGTGCAGGTGATGCGCCAGCCCAGCCAGGAACACGTCCTCAGGCCGCGCACTCCACGCGGGAGCCAATAAAGTCCCATAGATCGCAACAAGAGCGCAGTGTTCCGCATGATTTTCCGGCGGTTCCAGCATGAGCCGGCCCCGGCCGGGACACGTCGCGCCAGCGCGGGGCTGCGCCGCGAGGCAGGCCACGAAGGGTGGGGGTTCTGATAGGATGGCCGGCGCGTCTGAGACATCGCGCAGCCATGGCCTCAACGCCGGGCTTATGGTTCGGGAGGCGTCAGCCGCGGCATTACGACGAATGGATGAAATTGCTTCCGCCGGAACCCCGGCTGCGGTCATTACTTGCGCATCAAGGTCTCCAAGCTGCGTCGCAACCAAGGCATCACAAACGACACGGGATGCAACGTCGGCCTCGTGTTCCCCCGCAACAAGCTGTGCCCAGGCTGTTGCGAACAGTCGTTCAGCAATCGTCCCTGCTCGGCCTGCCGAGCGTATCCGCTTCAGATCGCCCAGATCCCTTAGCAGGGGCATCAACGCTAGGGGTGCGCGAGCCGCCTGTTCCTTCCAGAATAACACGTTCACGTCGTCGCGTCGCCGTCCAGCCATTGTGTCAGCATGCGCTCCTGAACATGAAAACTATGCTCCGGCGCGCGGCCATTCTTCGTCATTGGCGCCTTGAAGAAAACAGAAAGCTGTTCTTGCGGGCCACTTTCCCCACGCTGTCGCGCAAGGTCTAGCACCCGGGCGATCTCCAGCACCAGTGGGGCAGCCAAGATACTGTCTTTGCAAAGGAAATTAACTTTGATTTGCATGCGTTGGCCAAGAAAACCCGTAACGTCTATGTTATCCCAGGCCTCCTTATCGTCACCGCGCGGACGGTAGTAGCGGATGTCAACAATATGATCTTCGACAGGGTATCCAAGAATGGAATCAAGGACATTGCCTTTCGTTCCCAGTTTGGACTTCAGGCTGTCCGGGTCTTCAAGAGCCTGCCCGTCGCGATTGCCCAGGATGTTGGTGGAAAACCACCCATCGACATGCAGTGACCGTGCCCGCAACATAGGAGCAAGCGCTGTTTTCATCAGCGTTTGGCCTGTCTTGCCATCCTTGCCGGCAATTGGCACGCCGTGCCGTCGCGCCATCTCGATCAAAGCCGGCACATCGGCAGCAACTGATGGCGTGAAGTTGCCATAGGGGATGCCGGCTTTGATCGCGGCAGCCGCATAGAGCATCGCCGGGCCGATATCGGGATGATCATCGTCCAAACCGCGTTCGAAAGAATCCGCCGTCTGCAGCACCGCGCTGTTTGCAGGCGTGCGCTCGGTTGAGGCAAGGTTTATCATAACGAGGTCGTCAAGACCATTGGCGCTCTTGAACTTTTCAAGGTCTGCAAACATTGCATTGATAGCGGCACGATGGCCGCTTACCTCGCGGGTGTTCGCGCCGGTGATACGACGGCAGAAAGCCGCACTCCCTATGGCCCGCCAGGGATGGATTGCGGACAGCGCGGAAGATGCCTGCGATACCTGCTTGTCATTCAGGACATGATGTTCCGAGGCCGCATCGGCTAGGTTCTGGCCATTCAGATCCCAGCCGCCGAATACCAGATCTTCATAATTCGCAAGTCCTGGAACCGAAAATGCTGCCAGTGGCATGCCATGCATCTGGTTTGCGCCAGATCGCAAGATTTCAACGCCGGCGACAGCCGTTGTCGCCACCGCGCCACCTAGGCCGACGACGGCCACGCCCACGCGTCGACGTCTTTCAGGTAACGGCATCTTCTCCCCTTTATCATGTGTCGCATCCCATAGTGAGCGCAAAGTGCAAAACAACTAGATGCAGGTTATATCACGAGAACGGGAAGAGGCTGTCAGCCTGTGGTGGCGGATGCTCTTTACCAAGCGGAAACCGAGTATTATCGTAACATCAGGAATTTCCGCCTTGCAAAATTAGCATGGAGCACATCGTTTAAATAACGTAATTTCCACATCGAACTCAGGCTACTTATCAAGATAGTGCCACGGTAGCCCGCTTTCCAACTCAGCGCCGCATGCTGAGTTCCAAGCACCTGGCCGCTACGACCAGGGTCTGTACACAAAAGGTTCTGGTCAAACGCGCTTCACGCCCCAGAACAGCATGAGGTTTGCCCTCACAAAACCGGTTAGGTTGTCCCGGTAGGCAGTGGGCGTGAACCATTTCCCAGTTGGAAAGAACGGCAAATCCTGGAAGGCCAGGCGCTGCATGTCCTTGCAGATTGCCTGCTGCGCGGCGATGTCTGGGGCGTTGAACCACTGGTCGCGCAGCGCTTCCATTTTGTCATCAGTCGGCCAACCGAACCAGCCGCCGTTGCCATTGCCGCGCAATGGGAAGTGGCTGCCGGGATTGGCTACGCTCAAGCCGCCCCAGGTGGTGCAGAAGCTGTTCCAGCCGCCTTTGTCCGGCGGCTCATGGCTGGCCCGGCGAGAGACAAGTGTGCCCCAATCCATGCTGGTGTACTGCGAATTGAGGCCAATCGATTTGTAGAAGGCGTCCGTCACCTGCGCCATGGCAGTCAGTTGCGGCTGGTCAGATGGCGACATCAGCAGGATCGGCTCGTTTTTGTAGCCGCTTTCGGCTACCAGCTTTTTCGCCAGCGCCACGTCGCGCTTGCCGGTGATCTTGTCCATGTCAACATTGCTGGCCATCGGCGAGCCGGGGATAAAAAATCCGGCAGTGCTCCCAAGCTCTTGCTGGTCACCGAGCACGGCGTCCATGTAGTCGTTCTGGCTGAGCGCCGGAAGCATGGCCTGCAGCAACTTCGGATTGTCGAACGGCGGCTGTGTATGGTTGACCGCGAGCACGCCGAGCGCGCCCAGGGGATCAAGCACCTCCACCTTGACCCCTGCTGTTTGCTTCAGCAGCGGCAGCAGGTCGAACAGTGGGTTCTCCCACCAATCGATCTCGCCGCGCTGCAGGGCGGCCGAGGCCGAGGCCGGATCAGGCATGATCTTCCACTCCACCCGATCGAAATGCACGACCTTGCCACCTGACCAGTAGCTTGGCGGTTCCTGCCGAGGTACGTATTTGTCATTCTTGGCATAGGCGGCGGACGCGCCGGACACCCATTCGTTTTTGAGGAACCTGAACGGGCCGCTGCCGACAAACTCGCTGATTTGGGTAAACGCGTCGGTCTTGGCGATGCGTTCCGGCATGATGAAGCAGTTGTTGGCGCCCAGCGCGTAGGCCATGACAGGGAAGGGCTTGGTCAGGCGGATCTCAAAACTTTTGTCGTCGATAACCTTCATTTCGGCTGTCTGGCTCAGCAGCCGCTGGCCAAACCCGTCTCGCTTGCCCCAGCGCTGGATCGAGGCAATGCAATCGCGCGACAGCACTTTCTCGCCGTCGTGCCACAACAGGCCGTCGCGCAGTGTCATTTTCCAAATCAGGCCGTCGGACGACGTATCGCTTCCGGCCAGCATCTGCGGGCGGGCAACCAGCCCGTCATCGATGCCGAACAGCGTGTCCCAGACCATGTAGCCGTGCAGCAGGGCCACTGTCGCAGTGGTCCAGACCGGGTCTGGATTGGCCAGGTTGGCTTGCGGCACATATGTCAGAACGCTTGCCCCCTGCGCCAGCGCGGGTTTGGCGAGACTAACCGCCGCCACGCCGCCGCCAGCCAGAACACTGCGTCGATTGATCATGTGGAAGTTCCTTTCAATGCATCCCATAAAAAGCTCTGTCCGATCTATTCCCGCGCGTGGCACGAAGCGTTCGAACGGTTTGCATGCGGCTGCTGCATGTCGCATGCCATTCTTGTTGTCAGCTTAGTTCCTCTGATGGCTTCCGCCAGGGCGCAGGGGAAACATGCTTGAAGCAGGACAAGCGACGCCGTTAAGCTTAGCCTGCTCCGGTCAAGATCGATTGGAGGAACCAACCGTGAAAATCGATCGCATTGAAGACATGCATGCCGACGCCGGCTGGCGCACTTTCTCCTTCCTGGTGATCACCACGGATGATGGCCTTATTGGTTGGCCTGAGTATACTGAGGCCGACGGCAGCCGTGGCCTGACCTCGGTCATCCACGGCATGGCCGAAGCGTTGATGGGCACCGATCCCCACCCCATCCTAGCCATTGGCTCAGGCCTGTATGTCAGGCAGCGCAGGCGCCCAACGGCGTCAACCAGCGTGCCATCGAGAACGCCCTGCTCGACATCAAGGGCAAGGCGCTCGGCGTTCCCGTCTGCGAGTTGTTCGGCGGCCTCGTGCGAACCCGTATCCCGGTCTACTGGTCGCATTGCGGCTCTTACCGCGTGCGCAACCACAAGCTGGCCGGTTCTCCGCCGTTGAAGGCCTATGGCGACGTGGCCGCCTTGGGCGCCGAGGTCAAACGCCGTGGCTTCAAGCGCTGAAGACCAACGTCCTGCCTTTCGATGGCGAGAAACTGACCAACTTCGGCCCAGGCTTCGGCCGCACGCCGGGCTATCCTGAACTCGACGCCGATCGTGAAACCGTTCAGTCGGTGAAAGGCCTGCTGGCCGCGTTCCGGGAGGCGCCGGCCCCGACATGGGCCTGCATCTCGATGTCAACTATCACTTCAAGACCGAGGGCAACCTGGCGATCGCCAGGGCGGTGGAGCCGTTCGACCTGGCCTGGCTGGAGATCGACACCTGGGACCCGCAATCCCTGGCGCTGATCCGCGAAGGCCCCCTGCCCCATCGCGTCGCTGTAATCCGTCACCGGTCGCAGGGCCTTCCGTCCGTTCCTGGATGCGTACGCGACGGATGTCGTCATCATCGAAGTGATCTGGAACGGTTCTCTGGAGTCCATCAAGATCGCCTCCATGGCGGAGGCGTACGAGGTCAACGTCGCCCCGCACAACTACTATGGCCACCAGTGCTCCGCCGTCAGCGCGCATTTTTGCGCCGTCGCGCCCAATTTTTGGGTGATGGAAATCAACATTGACAGCGGTCCTGGGAGGATGAGCTTTTCATCAACGCGCCTTTGATAGAGAACGGCGAGCTTGTCATCCCCAACCGCCCCGGTTGGGGCGTCGAGGTCAACGAGGCGGCGGTCCGGGCGCACCCGCCGAAAGGAAGATGATGACGGAACCCACCTACGACATCCTGGGCATCGGCAACGCCATCGTCGATGTGGTCAGCGCCACGGACAACCAGTTCCTGTCGCGCCACGACATGCGCAAGGGCGCGATGCAATTGATCGATGCCGCGGCGGCGGATGCCCTGTACGGCGCCATGCCGCCGGGCAAGGAAAGCAGCGGCGGCTCGGTCGCCAATTCCTGCGCCGTGGCGGCGAACCTCGGCGCTCGTGTCGCCTATGTCGGCAAGGTGGCCGACGACCAGCTTGGCAAGGTGTTCCGCCACGACATCAACGCCGTGGGCGTGCATTTCCCGACCGAGCCGCTGGCTGGAGGCGCCCCCACCGCCCGCTGCCTGATCCTCGTCACCCCGGACGGACAGCGGACAATGAACACGTTTCTGGGCGCCTGCGTCGCCCTCGATGGCTCGGATGTGGACGCGGCTTTGGGGGCGTCCGCCAAGGTCACCTACCTGGAAGGCTACCTGTTCGATCCGCCCGCCGCCCAGGCGGCGTTCCACAAAGCAGCCGAGGCTGCCCACACGGCTGGCCGCAAGGTGGCCCTGTCACTGTCGGATGCGTTCTGCGTCAACCGCCACCGCACGGCCTTCCGTGAACTGGTCGCTCGCCATGTCGATATCCTGTTCGCCAACGAAGCCGAGATCACCAGCCTGTATGAATTGGACACGTTCGAGGCAGCGGCCGAGGCTGGCAGGGCTGACGTGGCCCTGGCCGTGCTGACCCGCGGCGAGGCTGGCAGCCTGATCCTATGCGGTGGTGAAACCATAAAAATCTCCGCCCAGCCGGCGAATGTGGTGGATACCACAGGCGCGGGCGACGCCTACGCCGCTGGATTTCTTGCCGGTTTGACAGCCGGCAAGCGTTTGGCGGAATGCGGCCGTATCGCCAGCATCGCCGCGGCCGAGGTGATCAGCCATTACGGCGCGCGTCCTGAAACCGACTTGCGCAAACTGATAGCGGCTGGCTGACACGGTGGCTCGGGTCGCCAGCATGCCAGCGGCGAACCCGGCTGTCCCAGTGGTGGGCCTGCTGCAACTGTTCGCCTCCGTTATCCTTCTGTCCAGCGCCTGGCCGCTGGCGAAGGTCGCCATCGCCGCCGGCGCGACGCCGCTCTGGTTCGCCGAGGGACGCGCTGTCCTGTCCGGCCTGATCGCCTGCGCGCTGCTGGCGGCGGTTGGCGGTTTCAGGCGGCCGACCCGGCCGGACCTTCCGGCCATTCTGGCAATTGGCGGTCTGCAACTCGGGCTGTATTTCGCCCTGGCGCATGAGGCCGCCGCCTGGGTTCAAGCGGGCCGCATCGCCATCCTGGCCAACACCACCACGATCTGGGTGGTGCCCCTGTCACTGCTGTTCCTGCGGGAAGCCATTCCCTTGCGCCGCTGGATTGCCGCCGCAGTTGGCATCACCGGCGTCGTCGTACTGATCAACCCGCTGTCCATCGACTGGTCCGATGCGAACATCATCGTAGGCCACCTATTTCTACTGGGTGCGGCACTGGCCTGGTCCGTCGCCATCATCGTCACTCGCGCCGCGAAACCTCGCCTGTCGATGTTCGCCTTGTTGCCCTGGTGTTTCCTGGTCAGCGTAATCGTCCTGGCGCCTCTCGTTTGGTGGCACGCCCCGAACGGCACGTTCGGCCACGCCCCGGTTTCCTGGTACGCGCTAGCCTATATCGGCCTGATCGCCGGGCCGCTCGGCACCTGGTGCGTCATGGAGGCGACGGCGAAATTGCCGGCGCTGGTGTCCTCAGTCGGATTCCTGACCACGCCGGCCGTAAGCCTCCTGATCGCCGTGGCTGTCCTGCACGAACCGCTGACCCTCGACCTGATCGTGGGCTCGTTGCTGATCATGGCCAGCGTGGCCTTCGCCGCCTGGCCTGGGCGGCGATTCAGATGATCCTGCACGCGATCCAGGCTGGCAAGGGACCACCTGTTGTTCTGCTGCATGGCCTGTTCGGCGCCGCCCGAAATTTCGGCATGATCCAGCGTGCCTTGGCGACCCGATACCACACCGTTGCGCTGGACATGCGCAACCATGGCGAAAGCCCCCATGGGGCCGATATGCGATATCCGACGCAGGCCGAGGACGTGCGCGACACGCTGCGGTCCCTAGGCGTCGAGACGGCGGCGGTGATTGGCCACTCGATGGGCGGCAAGGCCGCCATGGCGCTGGCGCTGCGTTGGCCCCAGCAGGTTGGCCGCCTGCTGGTCGCTGATATCGCGCCGGTGGCGTACCGGCACGGCAACGCCTCGATCGCGCGCGCCATGCAGGCGATCCCGCTGACCGCCGCGCTGACCCGCCAGCAAGCTGACGCAAGGCTAGCCGACGCGGTGCCTCGGGCGGACGTGCGTGCGTTCCTGCTCCAGAACCTGCGGCTGGGCGCGTCGCCCCATTGGCGCATCGGCCTGGAGGAAATCGCCGCCGCGATCCCTGACCTGGAGGGTTGGATGGACCTGCCAAGTGTCTATCCAGGGACAAGCCTGTTTGTGACTGGCGGCAACTCCGATTACGTGCTGCCCGAGCATCGTCCGGCCATTCGCCGCTTGTTCCCCGCTGCCCGGTTCATCGCCGTCAAGAATGCCGGCCATTGGGTGCATGCCGACAATCCCGCCGGGTTCCTGTCCGTGGTGGAAGCATTTTTATACGACTGGCACAGGTAAAAAAGCGTGAATTTTCCATGCAACATGGCTGCCCGGTGTGACGGTGGCAGCTTTTAACCTCGCATAGCGCGGGGTTCCAGCCTATGTGTGCACCGCAATATTCCAAAAAAGCCAGGCTCGCATGCAGATTCGTAACATCGCCATTATTGCTCACGTCGATCACGGGAAGACCACGCTGGTCGACAAGCTGCTCAGCCAGTCAGGCGCGTTCAGGGAGCATCAGCAGGTGTCCGAACGGGCGCTGGACCGCAACGACCTGGAAAAGGAACGCGGCATCACCATTCTGGCGAAATGCGCCTCGGTGGTGTGGAACGACACGCGTATCAACATTGTTGACACGCCCGGCCACGCCGATTTCGGCGGCGAGGTCGAGCGTATCCTGAACATGGTGGACGGCGCGATCGTCCTGGTTGACGCCGCGGAAGGCGTGCTGCCGCAGACAAAGTTCGTCGTCGGCAAGGCCCTGGCGCGCGGCATTCACCCGATCGTCGTGGTCAACAAGGTGGACCGCCAAGACGCCCGCCCCGACGAAGTGCATACCGAGATCTTTGATCTGTTCGCTGCCCTGGGGGCGTCCGACAGCCAGCTCGACTTTCCGATGCTGTATGCCTCGGGCCGCAACGGCTGGGCGGATGCCGCCCTGGACGGCCCGCGCAAGGACCTGAGCGCGCTGTTCGATCTGGTCGTGTCTCACGTGCCGGCGCCGACCGTGAAGCCCGACCTGCCATTCGGCATGGTCGCCAGCATCCTGGAGTATGACAACTTCCTGGGCCGCGTGCTGACCGGACGGGTCGAGCAAGGCACCGGCAGGCTGAACATGCCGGTGAAGGTGCTGCGCATCGACGGGACGCTGATCGAGACCGGCCGCCTGACCAAGCTGCTGTCGTTCCGCGGCCTGGACCGCGTCCCGGTGGATGAGGTCATGGCCGGCGACATCATCGCCGTGGCCGGCCTGTCCGAAGGCACCATCCCCGACACCATTGGCGCGCCTGAACTGACGGGGCCGCTGCCCGCCATCCCAGTCGATCCGCCGACCCTGGCGATGACCTTCCGCATCAACGACAGTCCCCTGGCTGGCCGCGAGGGCAAGAAGATCACCTCCCGCCAGATCCGCGAGCGTCTGTTCCGCGAGGCCGAGGGCAACGTCGCCATCAAGATTTCCGACTCGAACGAAACCGACGCCTTCGAAGTCGCGGGGCGCGGCGAGCTTCAGCTCGGCGTGCTGATCGAGCAGATGCGCCGCGAAGGGTTCGAGTTGACCATTGGCCGCCCCCGCGTGCTGACTCGCCGCAACGAGGACACCGGGGAGCGCGAGGAACCGATGGAGGAGGTGCTGGTCGACGTGGACGAGCCTTACTCCGGCGTGGTGGTGGACAAGATGAGCCGCCGCAAGGGCGAGATGCAGGACATGCGGCCGTCTGGCGGCGGCAAGGTCCGGCTGACCTTCCTGATCCCGTCGCGCGGCCTGATCGGCTATCACGGCGAGTTCCTGACCGACACGCGCGGCACCGGCATCATGAACCGGCTGTTCGCCGGGTACGGGCCATGGAAAGGCCCGATCGAGGGCCGTCGCAACGGCTCGCTGATCTCCACCGAACCGGGCGAGGCGATCCACTACGCGCTGTTCTACATCCAGGAACGCGGCACGATGTTCGTCAGCCCCGGCGAGAAGGTCTACCAGGGCATGATCCTGGGCGAGCATAGCCGCGAATCGGATCTGGAAGTGAACCCGATCAAGGAAAAGAAGCTGACCAACATCCGCGCCGCCGGCAAGGA
>CAXTXZ010000012.1:0-13149 GCA_964248015.1 uncultured Rhodopila sp.
TCCTAAGCAGATTCACGCCTCCGGACCTTTCGGTCCTCCGGCGATCTGCTATAGGTTCCCCATCCGTTTGTTTGGACCGGGTTACAGCTTGGCACGTGTCTTGGGCGTCGTGCTTATCGGAGCGGGCAAAGCTGCTTCCGTCGCAGCCTTGCTTGTGGTTTTGTCCTGAACAGGCGGCTTTCCAGGCAGCTTCTTGTCGTCGCCCCGGCCGGAGGCCGGCTTCGTGTCGCGTGGCCGAATAACGATCTGGAACGCTTCCAATGCAGCCAAGCTTTCGGCTTCGCAGACCTCGCCGCCCTCGACAGGGCCAGCGGTGCTGCCATCGACAAAGGTTCCGGAATAGCTGCACGCAAAAGCTTTGGCGGCCTCGCCTTTCAGGCGCACCTTTAATCCAAGCAACGGCAACGCCATGCCGCGGCTGCCGCAATATTTCCCGCCTTCCACCCAAGGCGACAGCCAGTTGCGGCCAAGCACCGCCTGATATTCGATGTCGGGAACGGCCATGGGCTTATTCGGTGCGATACCGAACCCTTCCATCCATTGACCGCTGCCCCTGGTTCCAACCCAATCGCCTAAGTTGCAGGTCACGTCACCCATGCGCTGGACGTGCGCCATCACTTCAGCCGTGGGTCCGACCGGTGCCGCGGCGATACCGACACGTTCCGTGGTTGGCGAGGGCTGTTGCCTTGGCGTCAGCGCGGCGTTCGCCTCTCCGCTAAGGCGCAGCACTTGCAGGCGGGGCGCGGCGTCTTGCCCTTTGTCCTGATAGATCGTCACGAGGATCTGGGCAGAGCCACTGGCGACCCGCACCAAGGCCGCGGTCCCGTCCAGCCAGCCGTCGCCACGAAAGGTGCTGACATTGACTGCCTCGGGCCGTCCCGCAGCGCCGGGCGCCAGCGTTATCCGCACGCCAGGCAGCGACGTGACTGGATCAGGAGGCGGGCCGCCGGGCGTTTGGAAGACGCAGAACAGCCCGGCTTCCAGCGTCATCAGATGGGCCGTCACCTGCAACTCGGCGACACGGTTGCCTGTGGCGGGCGGTGCGGCCACAGGACCGCTCCGATTGGAACCCATCCGCTGCGGGCCTGCCAGGGGCGGTGGCGCCTGCGTTGCCCCAGCGGTGGGCTTGCCGGGCTGATCCGCCTTCACGCGAGTTCGTTCCATGTTCAAATTTTCCGACATGCCGCTTGCTCACTACTGTGGGATTTTTGCCATTTGCCAAAATCATGACAAATTCAGAAAGACTGACAGTTGCAACGGTTTGCAATTCGCAAGATGATCAAGTATCCGGGCCTACCAGCTAGCGCGGTGACTGCCTTGATAAATGATCATCCATGTCCTGCCCATTTACCGCCGCGACCAAGGCATTGTTAATAGCACTGGCAGACAGCCCAAGTGGAAGCAGAAAACCACGGCCGGTCTGTCTAATGCGCTCCGCGGGCGCGCCAATATCGAATGCCGCCACGAGGAGGCCGGCGCGCCAGATGTCGCCCAGCGTGAGGCACCACGTTTCCGGCCAGATGGATGCAATGAATCCCAAGTCAGCGCGTTGCTGCGCAATCAGTCCGACAGCTTCCTCCGGGCGGTACTGACCAGTAATGAAAACGCGGCCTGTCGCCAACAGGCGTGCATCGTCAATCGTATGACCGACAACAACGAACTCCAAATCGAGATTGCGCCGCTCCGCGTCTTCCGCACAAGCCAGAAGCATATGGTACCCCTTGTGGACGCCTATGCCTCCGACTGTGCATATGCGCAACCGTCCGGCCCTGGCTGCGTTATCCCTTGGAGCGGGGGAAACAGCCGGGCTCAGGGTGTCGTCTTCGTGCGGGACAATCATTACCCGCGCGGCAGGGAAATGTCGTTCCAATCTGGTTGCCGTGTCACCCGAAGGCGCGATGACCGTGCGCGCTGACGCGAGGAATGCTGCGGAACGGCGATTTAATTCGTATACAGAAATATCTTCCTTCAGGAAGTGGCCATGAACGGCCACGCACGCTTCGCAGCCGCGCGTTTCTGGTTCACCGCAGTAGCGATCGTGGCGAACCAACGCAACGCGCGGACAGAACCAAGCGTAATCATGCACATGCACGTCGTACGGCACGCCAAGCCGAGCAACCACGTCAAAAATGGCAGGAGCATGATTGAGAAAATGGTGCACTTCCACGGCCAGAGGCCGAGCGGTGCGCAGCAAGCCAAGCAGCGCGGGCAACTCCCGCGGCATGACGAAAACGAGATTGGCAAAATCATCATCGATGCCCTCCCGTACCGCAACGGCAAGATGTCCCGCCGCCGTCTCGGCCGGGCGCAGCACGATCGAGCGACGTTTGGCCTTCCTATGGGTTCGTACGGCGAGCGCCAGCCGCTGTTCCACGCCACCGCCCTCATTGTGGCTGATCAGCACAACCGATTGGCCATTGTTCCTGCGGCAAGCATGCCAGCGCAACAGATCAATGCGCCGGCGTGCCTCGGCCAAGGGGTCACGCGCGATAAAGTCCTGGATTAGTGCATCATGGCCGGGATGCAGCCGTTCAACGATCTTTTCATTTCGTATCCGAAGATGCCTGGCCTGGCTGCCGAAGGATGCCCCGCCCAGGTGTGCGACGAACACGCCCGGCAGCGCCACGTTGCGCCAGCCCATCTGGCGCGCGCGCAGGCACAGGTCGTTTTCCTCACCATAGCCCTGCGCGAACAACTCCGCCCGAAAAACGCCTACTTCGGTCAGGCAGTCGCGACGCAGGTAAAGGCAAAAACCTACGCCCACCGGAATATCAACGGTGTCGCCACCATTGGCCTGGAAGGCCAGGCAGTCAAGCCGGTTTGTCGCCGCCTGATCCGGGCAGGGATTGGCGCCAGCTTCACGCGGGTAGCTTAGGATGCTCGCATTGTTGGAAAGCGGCGTGACAGTGCCGATATCGTCCGCGCTATAGGCAGCGGCGCGCAGCCGCTGGAGCCAGCCGGAAGGCACCAGCGTGTCGCTGTTCAGCAGCACGACATCGCGGCCACGCGCTGCCAGGATGCCTGCGTTGGCGCTGGCAGGAAAGCCTTGTGCCTGCTTGTGCCGCACGATCTGGATATCTTGCGTAGTCGCCAGGTCATCCAGCGCGGCGATCAGGGCTGGCTCAGCCGAACCGTCATCAACCACCACGATCTCCGTGCCTTGCGGCACCGAGGCCCGTACGCTGTCCAGGCAGGCAAGGGTCACCGCCCCACCGTCATGCACCGGAATAACGACCGCCGTCCCTCGCTTCCGCTTGCCGACAGCAGCGCGCTGAGGGAGAAATGGGACGCCTGCCAGCGGCAAATTGGCTGCTTCCTTTATCCTCCGCCGCTGCGGGCTTGTCTGATCGGCGGTGGGATCAAGCGGAGCGCCAAGAAGCGGACGGCCATCCGGCCCCCGAATGTGCAGCAGGCCGTGTCCGTGAGGCAGTTCGTCGCGTGTCAGCCGAAACAGGCGCGGACGGGCGAGCGGCCCGGCGTCGGCTACGTTTCCGGACTCATCATCCGCGACGATCGTCCGCCGCCGCCGGATTGACGGCCAGCGCAAGGTCAGTTCCGGGTGCCTATCGGGATCAGCAGGGTGCCAAACCCAGCCACGAATGCCGCCATCCCATGGCTCAACAAATCCGGCAATGCGGCGGATAGCGCCAGCCTGGAGGGGACTGCCAAGCAGGTGCCTGCCGTCGGCTCGGACCTCCACCGAACGGCTTGCGATCCAACCGGGCGCCAGCCTCGCGCCATCAACCGGCTGTCCGTCCTGCCAGACCTCGATGCCGCCCCGCGCGGGAAGTTCAAGCCAGCCGTCCGATCTTATGCCGCACCAGCCGGACTTTCCAGCGATTTGCTCCGCCAGGCTGGCGATGTCCGGTGTGAAGGCATGACGCGACAGCAGTACGGCCAGGGGCGCCGCGGCCGCTTCCGGACCGCCGTGACGCAAACGCGCAGCGGCAAGGCCAAACCATGCCTGCTTAACGTCATGCACCTGCGTTAAAGCCAAGAACAGCTCCGCCGCCTTACCCGGATTGTTCCCGAGATACAGGCTGGCGAGCGTCAGGGTTACATTTGGATCGTGCGGCGCCAAGCGATGGGCACGCTCCAACCAGCGCAGGGCAGTCTCGGAGTCGCCGGCAAAAAGTGCCGTGCGGCCCTGTTCAAAGGCGGAGCGGGCAAGCGCGACCGGGAATGGTTCAGCGCCGCCAGGGTTATGCATCGCTACGGAACGGGTCGCGCTGGATCAGTTGGCTGCCACGCTGACCGCGGCCTGGGCGACTGCGACAGGCGGCAGCGCAGCCAAGTCGGCCTTGGCATCCTGCAAGCCCTGCGCGACGGCGCGTTCAAGCCAGCGACGTGCTTCCTCCATATCAAGTTCACCCGCTAGATTGCGGGACAGGTAGCGGCCCAGCATCATCTGCGCATGCGGATGCCCGCGCTCTGCCGCCTGATGGAACCACCGTTGGGCGGCGACGCGATCCCAAGGGATGTCGTGGCCACCGCCAAGCATCGCCCCCATGGCGAACATCGCGCCAACATGGCCGCGACCGGCGGCCTTCTCAAACAAGACGAGCGCCGCCGGATGATCCCGCGCGCCGCCTCGGCCGGACAACATCATGTCGGCCAGCATCACTTCGGCCTCGACCATGCCGACATCCGCGGCCTTCTTGACCCAGAGGCGGCCTTCTTCAAGGTTGGCCCCGACACCGCGGCCTTCAACCAGCATGCGGCCATACCAGTACTGCGCATTGACAACCCCGTCGGCGGCGCGACGCAGCCACTCGGCTGCCTTGCGATCATCACGTTCGATGCCGACGCCCTCGGCCAGGCAGACGCCAAAGTTGAAAGCGGCGACAAGGTCCCCAGAGGCCGCTGCCTGCTCGAACCACTCGCGGGTGTGGACTTGGTCCTGTTCGCTCCCATGGCCCTTCAGCAGCAGGTTGCCAAGGTCGACATGGGCATTGGGGTCGCCACCCTGCGCCGAGAGACGGAACAGCTTGGCAGCTTCCTGCTGGTCACGCGGCACGCCGGCCCCGGTCAGGTGCAGCATGCCCAAGGCGCGTGCGGCCCCCCGATGATTGGCGTCAGCCGCTCTGCGGAACCACATCGCCGCTTCGGCATAGTTGGGCGGCAGGCCGCCACCCTTGGCATAAATGTCGCCAACCAGTGCCGCGGCCTCGGGATCGCCCGCCAACGCCGCTCGGCGTAGCCAGGATTCGCCTTCCACTAGGTTCGCTTCCACGCCGATCGCTTGCATCAAGGCCAAGCCCCAGCGTGCCTGCGCGGCGCGATGCCCCTTTTCCGCCGCCTGTTTGTAGCACAGGGCCGCGGCGGCATGGTCCTGCTGCTTGCCTAGGCCACGCTCATGGATCATGCCATAAAGGTAAAGGGCCGTTGCCAAACCCTTGTCCGCTGCCTGACGCAGAAGCCCGATCAGTTCCGCCTGGATCTCCGGCTTGCTGGTGTCGCGCGCAAGCACCATGGCGTAGCCAAGCTGGCCTTGTGGGCACCCACCCCCGGCGGACTTCTTATACCAGAGATCGCCTTCCTCAACGTTGCGAAGCTTTTCGGGACCGGAGGTCAGGATAAAGCCCAGCACGGCCTGCCCCTCGGCTGACCCTCCTTCCGCTGCCCGACGGGCCCATTTCCCGGCGGAGGCATAGTCCGGCTCCATCAGCGTCTGGCCGCTGAACAGGCCGGATCCCATTCCCAGCCCAGCTTCGGAATGTCCGGGGCTTAGGCCATGCAGGCAGAGCGTCGCGAGCAGGGCTTGCGCCTCCACGTAGCCATTCGTCGCGGCGCGCTCCACCCATCGCACCCCGTCCGCCCGGCTTGGCGGAACACCGACGCCCTCCAGGTAGCAGCGGCCGACGCGAAACTCCGCTTCCGGGATGCCAGCTTTGGCGGCGCGTGACAGCAGGGCAAAAGCGCCGCTGACGTCCTTCTGCTCCTGCAACCGGATGCCCCGGCGCAATGCCGCGATGGGCGACAATCCGGCCATGAGCTTGTCGATAAAAGGCATGCTTGTTCTGTCCGCTTATGAGCGCCGACCCGTTAAGGCTCCCGCATGCCTTCGGTGGCGAGAGGCAGTGTCTTGCCCAACAGGTAGCGAAGCACCGTCTGCTGCCCGACACGGATATCGGCCATGATTGGCATTCCTGGCACCAGGTGAAAGTCGGTCGGTATGCTGTGCAGGTTGATCTGATCGAGCGTGATGCGCGACCGATAATAGACACCAGTGGAATTTTGCGGAATGGGAACCGAGCCGGTCGGATTGCGCTGCTCATCCGCCGCCGAGAAACTGTCCGAGCTGACAATGCGGACAACACCATGCGCAAGGCCATACTGAGTGTAAGGGAATGTGTCGAACTTGATGTCCACTGCGTCACCAACATGCACATGGCCATCGTCGGTGCCGGCGATGTTGGCCTCGACTTCCAAAGGCGCGTCTGTTGGCACCAACGTGATGAATTGCTGGCCGGCGTTGAGCACGGAGCCGACGGACACCTTGCCAACGGTCAGCACCGTGCTGTCCTGCTCCGCCCGCAGTTCGACCAGTTGGCGCCGCAACTGCGCCTTGTTCAAGGATTCGCGCGCATCCGACAGCTTGCTGAGCGCCTCGGTCAGCTTGTCAGCGCCCTCGGAATGCCAGTTCTGGATATAGGCGTTGCGTTCGGCAATCAAGGCCGCGAGATCGCGCTGGCTGGTGAGCGCCTGCTGACGGGCGCTGTCGAGGTTGCGCTGCATCTCAGCTCGGCTGTCCATTGCCGACAACGTGTTGATTTTGGAGCCAACATTCAAACGCTCAAGGTCCAGGCGCATCTGCTCCAAGGTCTTGGCATAGGCCAGCCGATCCGAATAGCTGACGATGTCAGCGCTGGAGCGTGCAATCGTTGCTGAAAGGCTATCGGCCTTCTGCTTGTAATTCTCCAGCTTGTAATTGAACTCTGCCTGCCGCTGCCCATAGATCGCGGCCTGAAGCGACAGGTTCGAATCAAACCCGGTGTAGGTGAAGGGCCGGTTCTCCATCTCGGCCTGCATCCGCGACACCTGCGCCTGCAGGGAGGATACCTGCGCGGTCAGCGTGCCCATGTCCGCAGTGGCGAAGGTTGGATCAAGGCGTGCCAGGATTTGTCCGGCATGAACCGAATCGCCAGCGCTTACTTCAATTGATCGGACAATGGCGGTTTCCAACGGCTGCACGACAATGGTGGCGGAACGGGCCACGACGACACCAGAGGCCGTCACCACCCTGTCAACCTTGATCACGCCCGCCACGATGAACAGCGCCACGATCATGCTGCTGATGGTCAGGGCGAAACCGCGCGCGACGCGCGGCATCGGCATGTTGACGATGGCGCTGGACGGAGATTGGTACTCGAGGATGACCGGCAGCGTAGGGTCCATCCGGTCGTCGAGAACGGTGCTAATCGCCTTGGACGAGGCTGGGGGCGAGAGCTGCATGACCTGATCCTTCGCTGTACATGTGTCGGTTTTGCTGGTTCCACAGCGTGCGATAGATGGAACACCGCTCCAGCAAGGCGGCATGCGGCCCGATGTCCACCATCTTGCCCCGCTCCAGAACCATGATCTGGTCGCAATTAACCAGGGACGACAGGCGGTGAGACACAATGAACATGGTCCGGCCACGCGCGATGCGCGACAGGTTGGCATTCACCAGCGCCTCTGATTCCGGGTCGAGCGCGCTTGTGGCCTCATCCAGGATCAGGATGCGGGGATCAGTGATCAGCGCGCGCGCGATGGCAAGGCGTTGGCGCTGGCCGCCCGACAAGTTGGGCGAGCCTTCCTCGATATGGGTTTCATAACCGTTCGGCATCCGCTCGATGAACTCTTCGGCGCCGGCAAGCCGGGCAGCACGGATTGCGTCTTCCAGGGTCAGGCCGGGACGGCCAGCCAGGATATTCTCGCGGATCGTGCCGCGGAACAGGAAGTTCTCCTGCAGCACGACGCCGAAGTTCGACCGCAGATGGCGCAGGTTGATCTCCCGCAGGTCGGCGTTGTCGATCTTCAGGAATCCGGAGTATTCCCGGTTGATACCTTGCAGCAGCCGGGTCATTGTTGATTTGCCCGAACCGGACCGGCCGACCAGCCCAAGCATGGTGCCAGCCGGAACCGAAAAGCTGATGCGGTCAAGCGCCGGCAGCTTTGTCCCGGAATACGTGAAGGTGACATCCTCGAAGGAGACGGCGCCGGCGAACTTCGGCCGCACTCCGCCGGAAGCCGAGTCTTCAAGCGGCCGATTGAGCACCTCTCCCGCTTGCGCCATGGAACCGGCGACTTCCTCCCACTCCTCGATCAGGCGCGCCAGGCTGACCAACGGTGTGCTGACGCGCTGCGACAGCATCATGAACGCGAACATGCCGCCAACCTGGTAGCCGGAGTTGTCGCTCAACGCGAGATAGGCGCCAACGAGGATGATCCCCATCCACATGAACCGCTCGATCGGCGTGACCAGGGTCTGCGGCCAGTTGGACAACCGGCCCATCGCCATGCGCCATTTGCCGACCTCGGCGACCTTTTCATCCCACAGCGCCTTGCGCTGAGGCTCCAGCGCCAGCGATTTAACTGTCTTGATGCCGAAGATCGTCTCGCCCAGCGCGGCGTTCTTCAGCGTTTCGGCTGTCATGACCTTGGAGAAAATAGCACGGATCGGACGCAGGAAAGCCAGGATGATCAGCATGATCGACGTGGCGCAGACCAGGACGATCCAGGCGAGCGTCGCGTTCAGCCAGAACAGGAACGGCAGCAGCACCGCCAGCGTCATCATGTCGAGCAGCGTCGCCATCAGCTTGCCGGTGATGAACTGGCGAACGGTGTTGACCTGGCTGACGCGGTACATCGTCTCGCCGGCTGGATGGCGTTCGAAGTAATCGAGCGGCAGGCGGATCAGCCGGTTGAACACGTGCAGGTTCAGCGTCGCGTCGGTCCGCACGCCAACCACCAGGATGATCAGCCGGCGCGCGTAACCCAACAGGGTTTCATAGGAAACGCAGACGGCCAGGATCATCGAAATAAGGAAAAGCGTTGAATAACTGTGATGCGTCAGCACCCGGTCGGCGACCTGCATCACGAGCAACGGCGGAAAGATTGTCAGCAGGCTGATCGCGAACGACGCGATGAGCAAGTCGCGAAGGTGCTTGCCCTCCTTCAGAACCAGCCTGAAAAGCCATTGCAAGGTGAACGGGGGATCGGCTTCCTTCTGCGAGCGTTCGGCGCGCAGCAAAACCGCCTCGCCAGCCCACACCTCCCCCAGGCGCATTTCATCAACCGGGACCGGCGGATCAGCTTCCGGCGCGCGCGGATCGCGGATAAAGACAACCTTGGCTTCGGCGTTCGAGCCTGTCAGCAGCCCGGCGGAGCCATCCTTGAACAGCAGCACGACAGGCCCGGCGCCGGTGACGGAAAACAGGTGCCGCCACCGCAGCCGCAGCGCGCGTGACCACATGCCGCCCGCCTGCGCCCAAGCCGACAAGGCGGCGGGCGACGGCAGCGTTTCGTTCTGGCCAATCCGGAAATCGCCGGGGTCCAATTCCAGGCCATAGTAGCGGGACGCCATCATCATCGCGACCAGCCGAGGATGGATAGGTCCGCGTCCGGTTCCCTCTCTTGCCGCGGACATGCCGGCGCCCGATCCGCCGCCACCGGCTGGCAAGACCGCTGCGGGTGATCGGCTGGTCCCGAAGGCTCCGGGCGTGTGTCCGTCAGATATATCCATGAGCGAACCCTTCTACCGGCGTATCAGACAGTGACGCACCCAGCGTAATCCGGATGGCACGGCGCCTGAGCATGCTGACACTGTTGACGCGACAACCCTGTACTGGCCGATGCTTCGACCCGGCACAGGCAAGTCTGATCACCGCTTCCCCCAGCCGCCGTCGTTGGGGCACCTTTGCGACCACATCGATGAGTATGTCGAACCAACGCCGAAAAACCAACGGAAAACTTAATGTCATAAAGCAATCTAGGAACGATTGGAAACCAAATGCGTTATGCGGAAGATGGGCTTCTGCCACATGCGGGCATGCTTGCCAAACAACGATTGGTTACAAATGACGGAACCGTCGTCAGCCAGGGGGAAAACCGCTACTGTGCCGCTTCCATGCGGGAGGACATCATGCAGAAAGGACTGACGGGGATGGAGATCCGCAAAGCCGCCGAAGCCGATGTGGCCGAAATGCAGGCCATCTATGCGCACCATGTCTTGCACGGCACTGGCACCTTTGAGGAAGAGCCTCCTTCGGTCGAGGACATGCTCGGCCGCCTCCACAAGGTCATCGACCAAGGTTGCGTCTGGCTGGTCGCCAGCGACGCGACCGGCGTTCTGGGCTTCGGCTACTATGCTCCCTTCCGCGACCGCTCAGCCTACCGATTCACCGCCGAGGACAGCATCTATGTGCGGGAAGACGTTCGTGGCCAGGGCGTTGGCAAGGCCTTGGTATCGCGGTTGATCGAACTGGCGACCGCCGCGGGCCTGCGCCAGATGATCGCCGTCATCGGAGACTCCGAGAATGTGGGTTCCATTGGCGTCCACGCCAGCCTGGGCTTTCATATGATCGGCACCATGAAGGCAGCCGGCATCAAGTTTGGCCGCTGGATCGACGTGGTGACGATGCAGCGCGCGTTGGGCAAGGGCGACACCAACGTTCCGTCCTGACCGCCGTCTGGTGACGATGGCGGCGTATGGCTTTGCCTCGGGCCTGCCGCTGCCGCTGTCTGGCTTCACCTTCCGCTTATGGCTGTCGGACAGTGATGCGT
This sequence comes from uncultured Rhodopila sp., assembly GCA_964248015.1. Taxonomy (GTDB): domain Bacteria; phylum Pseudomonadota; class Alphaproteobacteria; order Acetobacterales; family Acetobacteraceae; genus Rhodopila. Next base: position 10,768 of record CAXTXZ010000012.1, read on the forward strand.
CGCTGTCCGTGGTTGGCCTGACGGCCTGGATCGGGCTGGCCTACTCGCTGAAATTCCTGTGGGCGCCTTTGCTGGACCAGAAACCTCCCATTGCTGCCTTGCAGCGCTTCGGCCGCCGCAGAGGCTGGCTACTGCTAATCCAGCCGCTTTTAGGTGTGGCCGTGGCATTGCTAGCTTTCTCGCATCCATCGGTGGCGCCAATGGCTGCCTTCAGTGCCGCCGCATGCGTGGCTGTGTTGTCCGCCACTCAGGACATTGCAATCGACGCCTGGCGCATCGAGATCTTCCCGGAACGCCGCCAGGGCTTGGCGTTGGCTGTTTATGTCTGGGGCTACCGCATCGCATTGCTGGTTTCGGGCAGCGCGGTTATTCGCGCAACTGATGCAATTGGCTGGCCAACCGCCTTGCTGGCGGTGGCCGCGCTGGCGGGCGTGAGTACGCTGGTGACGCTGGGCGCGGACGATCCAGGCATGGTCGGCGACGCTGTCCCTAACCATGGCCTGCGTCATGCGGTGATCGATCCCGTGCATTCATTCCTGACGCGTCCTTTGGCTTTGCTGGTCCTGGCCTTCGTCGCTCTGTTTAAGTTAGGGGAAGCGATGGCAGGCATCATGACCGCCCCCTTCTACCGGTATCTGGGTTTTGACAAGGCTGCGATTGCCGTGACCGGCCCGTTCACGCTGGGCGCGACGCTGGCCGGCATCACATTGGGCGGCTGGCTGGTGGCACGCATCGGTGTTGGCCGAGCGCTGCTGGTGACGGGCTGGGCGCAGACGATGGCCATGGCGATGTACGTGGTGCTGTCGCTGAATCCAGGGGAACCCGTGATGCTCTATTTGACGGCGACAACCGAGGCGTTCGCACAGGGCTTGGCGGATGCCGCGTTTCTAACCTTCCTGTCGGGGCTTTGCGCGCGTGCGTTCGCCGCAACCCAGTATGCCCTGCTGTCCTCGGTGCCAGCGCTTGCCATCCACACCATTGGCGGCGTGTCCGGGTTAATGGCACAGTCACTGGGATGGACGCTGTTCTATGCTGTCTGCATGGCGGGCGCCGTTCCAGGCATGCTGCTCATGGCAATACTGTTGCGTCGGCAGCGAGCTATGACGTGACCGGCATCAGGTAACCGGCGCGGCGCGGCAGGCGGCTGACCAGGAACAGGATGATGATGAGGTTGCCCAGGTTGAACAGCACGCCAACGATGAACGCCACGCGATAGGATAGGAAGGCGTCGAACAGCCGGCCGCCAAACCAGCTTCCGAACGCCATACCGGACATCAAGGTCAGCAAAACCAAGGGTATGCGCCATGAGGCATCGCGCGCTGGGAACAGGTCGCGTATCGTTACTGAATAAGCCGGAATGATGCCGCTGAAGCCCAGGCCAAACGCGCCAGCGACAAAGAACAGCGCAGTCTCGGACCGGGTCAGCAGAAAGCCCACAAGTGTCACTAGCTGACAAGTCGATCCCGCCATGATGGTCCACAATCCGCCAGACCGGTCAGCCATGGCGCCCCAAAATTGCCGGGAAAGGAAGGCGCATGCCAGCATGACCGACAGCATCGCGGCGCCTCTGGTGGTGGATATGCCCACGTCGCCGCAAAACGCCACCAGATGCGATGCTGGCAAGGCCATTGGCATGCAACACAGGAACCCGGCGACGCAGAGCATCGCCATTGCCACGCTTGGAGGCAGGCCGAGAACGCGGGCGCCTGGAACGGGATCTGAAGGGTCACCAAGCGCGGCCCGCGGCTCGGGTGGCGGGCAAAGCATCACGAGAAGCGGCAACACGGCCAGCACCACGCAGCCGTAGCCCAACATGATCGCCTGCCAGCCAAATCGATTCATGCCTTGTTCAATCAGCGATGGCCATAGAATGCCAGCAACGTATTGACCAGACGAGACCAGGGCCAACGCCGTGCCGCGACGACGGTCGAACCAGCGGCTGACATAGACAACCAGAGGCGCGTAAAGCGCGCCATTGCCCAGGAAACCGATCAGCAGCCCATGCCCGACATACAGTGCCCAAATCGATCCCAGGCTGGACAACGCAAGGCCAGCCGCCATGCAGACCAAACCCAGCGTGACAATGCGGCGGATGCCAATGCGGTCCGACAGCCAGCCCATCGGCAACCCTCCGAATGCGTTGCCCACCCAGACCAGCGCGCTCGCCATGGCGAGCGTCAGCGTGACGGCGAACCGGAACATGCTTTTAAGGATGAGCGCTCGGATGCCTCGGGCGCGACTGGTTTTCCTGGCGCGTAGGCATCGCGCCAGCATGGGCCGCGACCTCGCTCGCCTCTGGAGTCCCACAGTTCACGCATTTCAGCGGTTCGAACATGATCGCGAAGGAGCTGGTACGGCTAGCGGTACCAGATCGTTCACGAT